>DATHFI010000383.1:0-3986 GCA_035490275.1 Planctomycetota bacterium | reverse complement strand
ACGACCGGCTCGCGAACCAGTACTGGGATTTCTTCTTCGAGATCAAGGACGACCTCACCCACGAGGGGGCCACCAAGGAGCTCCAGGAGCGCCTCCGCCACTTCACGGCCGAACCCTCCGTCGAGGGCCTCGGCGGGGCCGCCGAGCGCCGCATCGTCGACTTCCGCAAGTACACGCTCGCCCCGGGGCGCGGCCTCGACGTGGGGACCTCGAACATCGTCGGCTCCGCCCGCAAGGACGACGCCGGCTCCCTCTTCAACATCCAGCGCAACGCCTTCCTCGACGTCCGGTCCGACGTCTTCACCCAGAAGATGCTCATGAAGCTCGGCGTGGACCACTTCGTCCACGAGGGGAAGGGCTTCGTCATCGGCGACCCGGCCTTCGAGCTGGCGAACATCTTCGAAAAGAGCACCCGGCGGCCGATGAAGGACGGCATGATCAGCCCGACGGAGCCCGACGCCCTCCTCGTCGAACGCCTCGTCATCTCGCAGGTGCTGGGCAAGCCGGGGGCCGAGGGCGAGATCTGCGCGTTCTCGATCCCGGCCGATCCGATCGACGCGGAGCGGAATGTCGTCTACCACTCCGGGGCGATCGAGACGATCCTGCGCGGCCTCGGGTACACCCCGAAGCCGGTCCTCGAGGGCCATTCCGTCGTCTTCGGCGAGCTGGGCGAGGAGGACTACACGGGGATCGGCATCTCCTGCGGCGCGGGCATGTTCAACATCTGCATCGCGTACAAGTCGCTGCCCGCCCTCGTCTTCTCGACCTCGCGCGGCGGCGACTGGATCGACAACAACGTCGCGCATGCGCTCGGCCTCCCCACGAGCCAGGTGTGCGCCATCAAGGAGAGCGGCGTCGACCTCAACCGCCCGCGCGACCGGGTGGAGGAGGCGATCTGCATCTACTACCGGAACCTGATCCACTACTCGCTCGAGACGATCCGCCAGAGGTTCGAGACCGCGCAGAACATGCCGGTCTTCAACAGGCCGATCAGCGTCGTCTGCTCGGGCGGCACCTCCATGGTCAAGGGCTTCATCGACGTCTTCCGGGGCGAGTTCAAGACGATCGACTTCCCGATCGAGGTGAAGGAAATCCGGCTCGCGCGCGACCCGTTGCGGACCGTGGCGTTCGGCTGCCTCGAGGCGGCCCTCGAGGAGACGCGCGCCCGGGCCGGCGCCCCGTCACCGACGAACACGGTCGAGCGCGCGGCCGTGTCCAAGACGGTCGGCAAAAAGTCCCGGCCGGCGGCCCCCGCGGCCAAGCCGGCCGAAAAGTCCGCCGACCCCGGGTCCGACACCGACGTCTTCGAGACCGCCGCCTTCGACGCCCCGGATGAAAGCGGGGATCCGGATGTCGCCCCCGAGGACGCCATGGACGAGAACCAGCCCCCCGAGGAGGACGCCTCCGATTCGGACGAGAACTCCGGCCCCCCGGACCTCCCGCTCATATCCTGATTGCCGATTGCGGATTTCCGATTGCGGATTTCCGATGGCGGATTCCTGATTCCTGATTCTTGATTCCTGATTCCTGATTCTTGATTCTTGATTCCTGATTCTCCTGTGAAGACCGTGCTTTTCGCCTGCATTCACAACGCGGGCCGATCGCAGATGGCCGCGGCTTTTTTCAACGCCCTGGCCGATCCGGCCCTGGCGCGAGCCCTTTCGGCAGGCACCCGCCCCGCGGAGCGCGTGCATCCCGGGGTGATCGAAGCAATGCGCGAGATCGGAATCGATTTGACGGGGGCGCGTCCCGGGCTCCTCACGAGCGTCAAGGCGGCCGGAGCCTCCCTGCTCGTCACGATGGGCTGCGGCGAGGAGTGCCCCGTGGTCCCCGGCCTCCGCACGGAGGACTGGCCCGTCGACGATCCCAAGGACCAGCCGCCGGGCCACGTGCGCGCGATCCGGGACGAGATCCGGAGCCGCGTCGCGCGCCTCCTCACCCAGGCCGGCTGGGCGCGACCGGAATCCGCGGGCCCTTCCGATTCCGATCGAGTGCGTTCCGCCTGAATTCGCGAAGACGCCAAGGTCGGACCAGGACTTTCGCGGTCGCCGCCCGGAGCGACGCCGTCGGCATGTAATCTCGACGGCAGAGCTTGAATCGTTTCATCGGTTGACCCCGCTTCGCGTGCCCTCCTGGCACTTCTCGGGCGACCCCGGTTCCCGGCCGGCCCGCCACTCGGACTCGAGCAATCCCATATCCAGGATGTCCCAGTACCGCCCCTCCCAGAACCGCGCCGCGCGTCGGCGCCCCTCCAGCCGGAAACCCGCGCGCTCGTAGCAGCGGATCCCGCGCACGTTGTACTCGTACACGCTCAACCCGATCCGGTTCAGATTCAGCGCCTCGAAGCCGTACCGGCACAGGAGCCCCATCGCCTCCCGCCCATAGCCGCGGTTCCAGTACTCCTTTTCGCCGATCGCGATGCCCAGCTCCGCGCTCCGGTTGTTCGCGCTGATCCGGTGGAGGCCGCACGATCCGATGGGCACGTTCTCCTCGATCGCGACGATCACGAAGACGAGGTCCTCGGGCCGCTTGGAGAGGCCGGCGAACCACTCCTCCTCCTCGACACGCCCCATCGGCCGGATCCGCTGGATGTAGCGCAGGACCTCGAGATCGTTGAACCACCGGAGAAAGAGGTCGATGTGCTCGCGCTCCGGCGCCCGCAATCCCACCCGCTCGCCCTTCAAGAACATGTCCTGTCTCCCGGGCAGTTCTCAGACTTCGGACTTCAGACTTCGGTATCCTTTCTGAAGTCGGATGTCTGAAGTCTGATCACTGCCATTTAAAACAACATCGCCCCGGGGGCCGCCCGGGGCGCATGGGCCGCTCGACGCTCAACGCGTTCGCGGATCCCCGCGCCCGGGGACGATGACACCGCACGTCATGCGGCACAGTCGAATATCAATCATCATGGAAATTCAACCGACGAAGGCTTGCGAGGTTCATGGGAATCACACCACGCGAACGAAATTCTTGATTCTCGATTCTGGATTCTCGGAAATCCGGCCATAGGCCTCAGAATCCACAATCCGGAATCGCGGTCGAGAAGTCTCGGTTCGGCGTTACGCCCTTCCGCAGGCAATGTAGGTCCAGCAGCAGGGAAAGGTCGGGCGTCCTTCGAACACGATTTGCATTGCCGACCGCAGGACCGCCAGCCGGTCAGCGACCGCGTCCGCCTCGGGGGGCCGACCGTCCACCCTCTCGACGCCACCGATCCACCCCAGGACGCCCTCGTGGTAGACGCTCAGGAATTCGTACCACTCGCGCACGCCGGCCTCGACCGACCGGTTCGCCACCGAATGGATTCGCAGGCCGGCCCGGCGGAAGGCACGCAAGTAGCGGTGCAGCGGCCGCACCGGGGGAAAAATCTTCTCCCGGTAGGCCGAGTACAGGGCCATGCGAGCGGGATCCGACAGCACTTCTCGATACCGCTCGTACCGACCGTCCCGGGCCACGATCTCGACGGCCGCGCGGTGGATCGCCTCGACCGTGTCGTCGATGATCCACTCCCCGGGCCCGGCGCCGGAATTCCGGATGTTGCCGGACTGCACGAGCGCCATCCCCGCGGGACGCAGCACCCGCACCCACGAGCGCAGCGTCTCCTCGAGGTCGAAGTAGAGGTGGATCGCGTTCGCGGAGACGATCACGTCCGCGCCGCGCCGCAGGAGGGCGTCCCCCAGGACCTCGTCGAGAAACTCGAGCCGCTTCAGGTTCTTCAAGTACCGGAGCCACCGGAACGCGACGCGTTCATCCGAGCGGAACTTGTCGAGGGCGAGCCGGAGGAACTTGGGCGAGGAGTCGACGACGAGAATCCCCGCCCCGAGCTGGGGACGGCGCTGCAGCAGCCGCTCCTCCAGGATTCCGGTGCCGCCCGAGTAGTCGACGAGGAGCTTGCCGTCCGTCAGGAGGCGGGTGAGATCCTCCACGGTGGGATCGAGGTTGGAATACCAGCCGTGGTGATTGACGGTGTCGTACTTGAGCGCGAGCGA
>DATHFI010000382.1:0-2043 GCA_035490275.1 Planctomycetota bacterium | reverse complement strand
AGAAGCAGGTGATCTCGCCGCTCGGCCGCCCGCTGAAGTTCGTCGACAGCGGGACGCCGATCAAGGAACTCCTGAGCTGACCCCAGCGCGAGCCCGGTCCAAGCGGATGACGGATGACCGCTGACGGATGACGGCTGTCAGCCTCCTCATTCCAGATTCCAGATTCAAAATTCCAGATTCCAGATTCTGAATTCACCATTGTCTTGAATGTTGCAGTCGCCGCCTCCGTATAATGCGGTCCCTTCCCTTTGACCGGAGGCGCTACATGCGTTACCTCCTCCTCGCGGCGACCGCCGCGTTCCCCATCCTCGCCGCCGGGTTCGCCCGACAAGAGGCGGACGTCGAGAAGCTCATCCGGTCCCTCTCGTCCTCCGATTTCGAGGAGCAGGGACGCGCGGCCAAGGCGCTCGAGCAGATGGGCCGCCCGGCGCTCCCGGCCCTCCGCAAGGCCGCCCAGGGGACGAGCCCCGACGCGAAATACTGGGCGGACAAGATCATCGCCCGCATCGAAGCTTCGGGAAAAGGCCGGGGCCTCGAGGCCGTGATCGAGAAGCTCGGCAGCGAGGACGACCAGGTCAAGGAAGGCGCCGAGTCCGACGTCCGCAAGGCGGGCCGGGCCGCCCTGCACCTGCTCAAGGAGGCCCTCAAGTCGGAGAACCAGAATCTCCGGAAGCGCGCGGAGCGCCTGATCCGGGAGATCGAAAACTCGTCCGAGGTCCCGTCGGCGGCGGATGAGCATTTCGCCGGCCGGATCCGCGACCGCGCCCGGCTCCTGGCCCGGGCCGGAGGCGACAAGGAGATCGAGAACGCGATCATGTCCGCCCTCGCGTGGCTGGCGCGCCACCAGAGCCCCGACGGATCCTGGGGAGCCGAGGCGTTCGTCGAGCGGTGCGGGGGCCGCCGGTGCACCGGCATCGGCGATCCCGACCACGACCGCGGCGTCACGTCCCTCGCGGTCCTCGCGTTCCTGGGCGCGGGGTTCGTGCCCCCCGCCCTGCCGGAGGGACCCGAGGCGTCCGCGGCCGACTCCGTCCGCCGCTTCGGCGAGGCCGCGCGCAAGGGGCTCGCCTGGCTCATCACCCGCCAGGACCGCCTGGGAGGGGTCGGCGGGCGCGGAGCGAAGTACATGTACTCTCACGCCATGGGGACGCTGGCGCTCGTCGAGGCCACCGGCATGACGGGCCAGGCGCAGTACAAGGAGGCCGCGAACCGGGCGCTCCAGTTCCTCATCAGCGCCCGCAATCCGGATCGCGTGTGGCGGTACTTCACGGGCGGGGGCGACAACGACACCTCCGTGACCGGGTGGTGCATCGAGGCGTTCTACGCCGCGGACCTGGCGAACCTGGCGTCGCCCCCCGCGGACATGCGCGAGGCGGCGGTCAAGTGGCTGGACGAGGTCACGGACGACCGCGGCCGCGCCGGATACAACGCGCGGAATTCGCCCAAGGTCGTCGTCCCTGGCAAGAACGACCAGTTCGGCAGCCACGAGACCATGACCGCGATCTCGGTCCTGTCGCGGGACTTCCTCAAGAGACTGGACTCGAAGAATCCCAAGGTCGTGGCCGGCCTCGCCCTCCTGAGCGCGGACGCGCCCGCCTGGTCGCGCGACAAGATCGATTCCTACTACTGGCACTGGGCGTCGTTGGCGCTCTACCAGGCCGACGGGCCGGAGGGCGCGGCGTGGAGGGCCTGGAACGGCGCCCTGCAGGCGGCGCTTCTCCGCAACCAGGAGACCGGGATCTGCGTCAACGGATCCTGGAGTCCGGAGGAGGACCGCTGGGGATTCGAGGGGGGCCGGGTCTACGCGACGGCCCTGAATGCGCTCACGCTGGAAACGGCGTGCCGCTATCCGCCGCCGCCGCTGAGGAAATGAGCGGGCGGGCTGATTGCGGATTACGGATTGCGGATTGTGGATGACCGGCCCGTCCGCCGGCGTGATCACTCCGCCGGGGGCTTTCCCTTTTTCGCGGCGGCCAGCCAGTGCGCCATGTCGGCCCGCGCCGCGGGGTCGATGGACCAGACCGCGACGCGGGCCGACATGGC
>DATHFI010000381.1:0-4035 GCA_035490275.1 Planctomycetota bacterium | reverse complement strand
GCCTGGAGCCTCGGCCTCATCCGGCAGTCCGTCCGGATCCTGCTCGAGGCGGTCCCGGCCCACCTCGACCTGGAAAAGGTCCGGGAGGCGATGAGGACGGAGGAGGAGGTCGCGGATATCCACGACCTCCACATCTGGACGATCACGTCGCGGATGTACGCCCTGACGGCCCACGTCTGCCTGAAGCGCAACCTCGAGGTCTCAAGGACGGAAGAGTTGGGGCACCGGCTCCAGCACCTGCTCGACGAGAAGTTCGAGATCAATCACTCGACTTTCCAATTCGAGGTCCGCCCCGCCGAGAAGCTCCACTGCGAACACGAGCACGAGCCGGCCCAGGGGATCGGGCACATCCACCCGCATTGACGATGGCACGGCCGATGATCCGAATCCCGCTCGACAGCGACGCCGTCGATTTGCTCGGGCGCCCGCCGGGACCCGGGGCGCCCCGATGAGCCCCCCTCCGGGACGGTACGCTCCCGCGATCAAGATCGCGCAATGGTGCGTCCTCGCCGCGGTCTTCCTGACCATCGCCCACATCTTCCCGCGGCTCTTCTTCCCCAGGCTCATGATGGCCTCCACCTCCCCCGCGAACGACCTGGTGGCGGAAGTCCTGATCCGCCCCACGACCTATCCCCTGGTCTTCTCCGGCTACCGGACGATCTTCATGGGCAAGGGGGTCGACATCGTGGTGCGGGTGCGGGGCCGGGCCTCCGGCGAGATCCTCTACGAGGACGTCCTGGCCGTCGCCCAGGCGCAGGACACGGACGCCGAGTCGGTGGACATCGACTGGAAGGAGAACGGCTCGGTCCGCTTCAACTACGACCAGCGAAAGGCGGTGCTGATCTTCAGACCGTGATCAAAAGAAGTCACGTGTCGAGAGTCGTGGGTCGAGAGTCGAAAAAAGATGTCCCGGGTCGCCCGTCACTTGTCGCGAGACTAACCGATGCAACTCTTCTTTTGTCCCTGTTGCGGATACCAAACGTTGGATGAGAAGCCCCCCGGGACCTTCAACATCTGTGAAGTGTGCTTCTGGGAGGATGACAATGTTCAGTTCGACGACCCTGGTTACGTCGGGGGCGCCAACCGGGTGTCGCTTCGGATAGGGAGACTCAATTTCGAGAAATTTGGTGTCTGCAAACCAGACATGGCGAAAGAAGTTCGAACGCCGCGTATCGATGAGCCTCGTCAGCCCGGATGGAAGGCGGAATTGCCGTGACGAGATTGGCGCGGAAGGCGGATCGACCCGAAACGCGGGACTATTGACCCTCGACTTCTTTCGACGACTCTCGACGCTTGACCCTCGACCCGGGACTTCTAGAGTTTCGGCAAAGTGACTTCGATTTGCTTCTGGTACTTCCCCTTCTTGTCCGCGTAGGAAGTCTGGCAGACCTCGTCGGACTCGAAGAAGAGCACCTGGGCGATTCCCTCGTTCGCGTAGATCTTCGCCGGGAGCGGGGTCGTGTTCGAGATCTCGAGCGTCGCCGTCCCCTCCCACTCCGGCTCGAAGGGCGTGACGTTCACGATGATCCCGCACCGCGCGTAGGTCGATTTCCCGAGGCAGACCGTGATCACGTTCCGCGGGATCTTGAAGTACTCCACCGTCCGCGCGAGGGCGAAGGAGTTGGGCGGGATGACGATCGAGTCCGCCTTGATGTCCACGAATGATTTCGGGTTGAAGCTCTTCGGGTCCACGACCGTCGTGTAGATGTCCGTGAAGAGCTTGAACTCGTCGCTCACGCGGATGTCGTACCCGTAGCTCGAGACGCCGTAGCTGATCACGCCGTCGCGGACCTGGTTCTCCACGAAGGGCCGGATCATGCCGTGCTCGACCGCCATCCGCCGGATCCACTTGTCCGATTTTACCGACATGGTTCCCCCTGATTCCTGATTCTTGATTCCTGATTCCTGCGCTGACCTACAACCCCCGCAGGTCTTCGAACTCCTCGTCGAACTTCGCTTCGAGCATTTTCTGTGGAATCGGCAGGAACGAGGGGAGCTCCGCGGCGCACGTCCACCGCGCCGGCTCCACCCGGAAGACGACGCGCGCGCCGAATCCCGCCAGCGACGCCTCCGTCGCGGTCCCCTCCTCCGACCAGTTCAACGCCCCGCCCCGCAGGACGCCGTCCCTCAGGTGTTCCAGTTTTCGCCGGAGCGCCGCGAGAAACGCCTCGCGATTCTGGAATCCGCCTTCCCGCGTGAAACTCCCCATGGCGGCCTCTGAATGCCGACAGCTGACCGCTTCTTACGCTGATCGCTGACCGCTGTCGGCTGAGAGCTCCCCTCTACACATCCAGGTATTTCACTTCCAGCGCATGCTTCTCGATGAATTCGCGCCGGGGTTCAACCTCCTCGCCCATGAGGATCGTGAACATGCGCTCCGCCTTCAGCGCGTCCTCGAGCGTCACCTGCCGCAGCGTCCGCGTGGCCGGGTTCATCGTCGTTTCCCACAGCTCCGACGCGTCCATCTCGCCCAGCCCCTTGAAGCGGCCGATATCCGGACCCTTGCGCTGGCCGATCCGCTTCAGGCCCTGCAGGATCTCGCGCAGTGAGGAGGCGGCGATCGGCTCCTTGTCCGACAGGAGCCGGTACTTGGCCTTCCCCTCCGCGTCGGGCGCCCGGAAGAATTCGGCGATGGGGAACCGGGCCTCCTTCAGGCCCTTCAGCGCCCCCTCGAGGTGGGCCAGGTCGTGGAACTCGCTCGCCCAGGCGATCGCCTCGCGCGGCGCCGCGGGCTGCTCGAGGTCGTCCCACACGAGGAGCACCTCGGACTTCAACCGCGCCTCCTCGTCGGCGATCCACCGGTTGAGCGCCTCCTGCGTGTAGAAGAAGTGCTCGCGGCCGTCGATCCGCACCCGGTAGATGGGCAGCGTCCCGCTCTTCGCGTCGTACGTCGCCAGGAACTTCTCCATCGGGACGCCCCGGCGCTGGACCTCGCCGATCGCGCCCTCGATCGCGAGCAGGTGGTCCACGAGCGCCTTCAGCTCCGCCCCCTCGAAGCCCCGGCCCTCGGAGGGGATCTCGAGCTTCGTCCCCTCGAGCCCGAGCTTCAGGAGAATCCGCGTCATATCGGCGTCGTCGTGGATGTACGTCACCTTCTTCCCCTCGGTGATCTTGTAGAGAGGCGGCTGGGCGATATGGATGAAGCGCTGCTCGATGAGCGGCCGCATGTGGCGGAAGAAAAAGGTCAGGAGCAGCGTCCGGATGTGCGACCCGTCGACGTCCGCGTCGCACATGATGATGACCTTGCCGTAGCGGAGCTTCGCGAGGTCGAACTCCTCCTGGATCCCCGCGCCGATCGCTGTCATGAGCGTCCGGATCTCGTCGTGCTTGAGCATCTTGTCGAGCCGCGCCTTTTCGACGTTCAGGATCTTGCCCTTGAGCGGGAGGACGGCCTGGAACTTCCGGTCGCGCCCCTGCTTCGCGGAGCCGCCGGCGGAGTCGCCCTCGACGACGTAGAGCTCCGTCTCCTCCCGGTTGCGCGACTGGCAGTCCGCGAGCTTGCCGGGGAGGTCGCCGCTCGAGAGCGCGCTCTTGCGCCGGACCGCGTCCTTGGCCGCGCGGGCCGCCTCGCGGGCCTGCGCCTCCATGACCGCCTTCCCGACCACGGCGCGCGCGATCGCCGGGTTCTTCTCGAGAAAATCCCAGAGCTCGTCGCCGACGACCGCGTTGACGATCCCCTCGATCTCGGGGTTCGTCAGCTTCACCTTGGTCTGGCTCTCGAACTGCGGGTTGGGCAGGCGCACGTTGACGACGACCGCGAGCCCGCTCCGGTAGTCGTCGCCCGAGGGGAGCGAGTCCTTTTCCTTCAGGAACTGCGTCTCCCGGGCGTACTTGTTGCACGTCCGCGTCAGCGCGTTCCGGAACCCGGTCAGGTGCGTGCCGCCGTCGTGCGTGTTGATCGAGTTGGCGAACGAGTACTCGCTCGGCTCGTAGTGGTCGTTCCACTGCAGGGCGACCTCGACTTGGACCTGGTCGACGGTTTTCTCGAGGCTGATCACCTCGGGATGGATCTTCCCCTTCCCCTGGTTCACGAAG
>DATHFI010000380.1:0-2941 GCA_035490275.1 Planctomycetota bacterium | reverse complement strand
TCAACGACTACGACCGCCCCTACGTCGTCCCGGGGAAGAACTTCAGCTACCAGACCGTCCAGCGGCTCGTGAAGGATTTCCTCGGCGCCCTCGAGGAGCGCGTCGCGAAGGATGTTCCGATCCCGATGCTCCTCGAAGAGCTCCTCGAGGCGAAAGGACGCACGGACCAGAACCCGCTCGTCCTCTACAAGCTCTCGATGTGGAACGGCGACCTGCCGGCGTTCGAGTTCGCCGACCGGGCTTCGAAGTCGTGGCTCGGAATCCGGGTCTCCTGCGCCCGGTGCCACGACCATCCCTTCGACCGCTGGACCCAGGAGGACTTCTACGGGCTCTCGGGATTCTTCACGCGCCACAAGGTGAAGTGCCTCGACAAGGGCGGCGGCATGGCGATGGGGAACGAGTGCGACGAGGTGGAAGTCTACGAGGATCTCAAGACGCCCGAGCTGACGAACCCGGAATCGGGCGGACTCCTCAAGCCGACCTTCCTGCTGGGAGGGTCCCCCGGGAACAGCCCCGAACGGATGAAGTTCCTTGCGGCCTACATCGAAAGCAAGAACCACAACCAGCTCGCGCGCAACTTCACCAACCGCATGTGGGACTGGCTCATGGGCCGCGGCCTCGTCATGCCCGTCGACGACTTCAACCAGAAGAACAAGGCCTCGGTCCACGAGCTCCTCGAGAAGCTCACGACCGATTTCACCGCGAACAACAAGTACTCGCTGAAACATCTCGCGCGGGCCATCTGCGCCTCGAAGTCCTACCAGCGCGCCTCGGCGCGGGGCGAGCCCGGCGACGTGAAGGACTACGCGCGCGCCACGCTCAAGCCGCTCACCGTGGGGCAGCTCTTCCTTTCCATCGCGGTCGCCACGCGCGGGGGAGACCCGGCCCCGGACCGGACCCAAGCTCCCTTCAACGGGTGGTGGGGTTGGTACGCGGGCCAAATGAGCCTCGTCTTTGGTCCCAGCGTCGGATGGACCGAGGTGACGCCGCTCCCGGAGAACGCGCGCCAGATGCTCATGATCCGGAACGGCGAGATCATCCAGCAGATGATCCGCAACCCGGGCGGAACCGCGGCGCTCGCGGCCAAGCTGGAGGGCTCGCCCGCCGACAAGGTGGAATTCGTCTTCCTTTCCGTGTACGGGAGGAAGCCGCAGGGACAGGAAACCGCCCGGTGGGCGGCGTGGCTCGAGGAGAAGAAGGGCGAGCCCGGCCTGACCGACCTCGTGTGGACGCTGATCAACTCGACGGAATTCCTGACCCGGCATTAACGGGGGACACGGCATGACCATCTGCAACGAATGCGCGGCGCCCGGCGTCGGAGTATCACGCCGCTCCTTCCTGCGGTTCGGCCTCGGCGCCGCCGCGGCGTCGGCGGCCGGCTTTCCCCTGCAGGCCCTCGGGCAGGACCAGGACACCGTCGCCGGCGCGAGCGGCAAGTCCGTCATCCTCCTCTGGATGGGCGGAGGCCCGAGCCAGCTCGACACGTGGGACCCCAAGCCCGGCCAGAAGACCGGCGGCCCCTTCAAGGGGCTCGAGACCGCCCTCCGCGGGATCCAGCTCGCCGAGCCCATGGAGCGCATCTCGAAACAGATGAAGAACCTCGCCGTACTGCGCGCGGTCACGACGATGGAGGCCGCCCACGAACGGGGCGCGCACCTCCTGCACACGTGCTTCGCGCCGATCCCCGGACAGGACTTCGCCGCGATGGGGACCGTCGTCGCGGCCGAACTGACCCGCAAGGATTTCCCGCTTCCTTCCTACGTGGCGGTGTCGCCCGCGGGACCGATTCCGCAATCGACGGCCTTCGGCGAGGAGTTCCAGGCCTTCACCGTCGCCAACGTGGACAACCCCGTCCCCAACGTCGCGCGCGCGGGCGGCGTCTCCGCCGACCGGCAGGCCGCGCGGGAGAAGCTGCTCGACGCCCAGAACGAGGAGTTCGAGGGGCGCCGCGAGGGGCGCGTGATCGAGAAGACCCGCACCGCCGTCAAGAAGGCCGGGGACCTCATGACGACCCCGCTCCTGAAGGCGTTCAACACCAAGGCGGAATCGGAGGAGCTCCGCAAGGAGTACGGCGGGTATTTCGGCCAGAACTGCCTCCTCGCCCGGCGGCTCGTGCAGGCGGGCGTCAAGTTCGTGGAGGTCGGGCTCGGCGGATGGGACACGCACTACAACAACTTCGAGGCGGTGAACAAGCTCGTGCGCGAGGAGCTCGACCCCGGCATGGGGACGCTGATCGCGGACCTCGACCGGCACGGGATGCTCAAGGACACGCTGGTCCTGTGCATGGGCGAATTCGGGCGGACCCCGGAAATCAACGCGTCGAACGGCCGCGACCACTGGTGCAAGGCCTTCTCGGTGGCGATGGCGGGGTGCGGAGTCGGCGGCCGCGTCATCGGCGCGACCGACAAGACCGGCATGGAAATCCAGGACCGTCCGGTGACCGTGCCCGAGCTCTTCGCGACGATCTACCGGCTGATCGGAATTCCGGAGAACAACCACTACATCGTCAACGCCCGCAAGGTCAAGTACAGCTACGGCGGGAAACCGATCCGGGAATTGCTGTAGGGAAGCGCTCAGCCGACAGCGATCAGCCTGCGGCTTCAGAAGCGTTCAGCGGTCGGCGGTCAGCCCCGGCGGAACGGGTCCGGCATTCGTTAGACCTTCAGGCCGGGAACGGACCTTTCCCATGACCCGCTCGCTTCTGCTTTTCGTCGTCACCCTCCTCGGCGCGTTTCAAGATCCACCCAAGGCGCCCGAGCCCAAGTCCGATCTTTACGGCGATCCGCTTCCGCCGGGAGCCGTCGCTCGATTCGGTAGCCTCCGGTTCCGGCACGTCGAAGACGTCTACGCGTTCGCATTCCTCCCCGACGGCAAGACGCTCATGGTCGTGGATTACGGTTTCATCAACTGGTGGGACGTCGCCACCGGGAAGCCGGTCCGC
>DATHFI010000379.1:0-2288 GCA_035490275.1 Planctomycetota bacterium | reverse complement strand
CCGTCCGCTCCACGCCCAGCCCGAACCCCGAGTGCGGGACCGTGCCGTACCGCCGCAGGTCGAGGTACCATTCGAACGCCTCGCGGGGAAGCTTGTGCTCTTCCAGGCGGCGCTCGAGGAGCGCGAGGTCGTGGATGCGCTGGCTCCCGCCGATGAGCTCGCCGTACCCCTCGGGGGCGAGGAGATCGCAGGCGAGCGCGTATTTCGGGTCCTTCGGGTCGGGCTGCATGTAGAAGGCCTTCACCGCGGAGGGGAAGCGGTGGACGAGGGCCGGACGGTCGAACTCCTTCATGAGCGCCTCCTCGTGCGGCGCCCCGAAATCCTCCCCCCACGGGAAGTCAATCCCCGCCTTCCGGATCCGCTCGACGGCGTCGTCGTAATGGATCCTCGGGAAGGGAGGCCTCACCCGTTCGAGCGCCGCGGTCTCCCGCTCGAGGATTTTCAGGTCCTCTTTCCGGTTCTCGAGGCACCGCGCCACGAGGTGGGTGAGCAACTGCTCCATGAGCTCCATCAGGCCGTCGAGCTCGAGGAACGCCACCTCCGGCTCCACCATCCAGAATTCCGTGAGGTGCTTGCGGGTCTTGGACTTCTCCGCCCGAAAGGTGGGCCCGAAGCAGTACACCTTGCCCAGCGCCATCGCGGCCGCCTCGGCGTAGAGCTGGCCGCTCTGCGTGAGGAAGGCCGTGTCGTCGAAGTAGTCGACGGGGAAGAGCGTGCTCGTCCCCTCGCACGCCGCGGGCGTCAGTATGGGCGAGTCGACCAGGACGAAGCCCCGGCTGTCGAAGAAGTCGCGGATCGCGCGGATGATCTCCCCGCGGACCCGCAGGAGCGCCGCCTGCTTCTTCGATCGCAGCCAGAGGTGGCGGTTCTTCATGAGGAACCCGACCTCGGGCACGACATCCTGGATCTGGATCGGGTAGTCCGCCGCCGACTCCCCCACCACCTCGATCGACTTGAGGCCGAGCTCGACGCCGCCCGGCGACCGGTCGTCCGCCCGGACCGCGCCGGTGACGATGAGCGACGACTCCTGCGGGAGCTTCTCGCAGATTGCGAACGCGGCGTCCCCGATCTCCGATTTCACCGCCACCGTCTGGACCATGCCGGTCCCGTCCCTGAGGATGAGAAAGGCGATCTTGCCCTTGGCGCGGCGGTTGTAGAGCCAGCCCTTGACGGTCACATCCTGGCCGACATGCTTCTTCAGATCATCGATATACACGTGAGGCGGATTCATGGGAGGGTCGATTCTGACACGGGGTGTGGGGTCGATCAATGGATAGGTTTCTGGGGTAGTGGCTCAGTTTCCAGATCCCTGATCCCAGATCCCGGTCCCCGAAGTTCCATGTCGCAAGCCGGAGGCCAAGAGCGCATCCGAGTGCAATCCGTGTGAATCCCGGCTACGAACCTTGAAACTGGAGACTTCCGAAAACTGGGATCTGGAGTCCGGAAACTCGAGACTGACCCACTACCGTTTCTGGCCCTTGGCCACCTCGAACAGGACCATCATGGCGTGCTGGACGACGGGAGCGATGTCTTTCGAATCGGTTTCGGCCTCGGCCGCCTTCGTCAGATTCTCGAGGGCCGACGCGACGGCGGCCCGCTGACGGTCCGAAGTCCGGATCACGGGATTCTCCAGGACGCGGCGGCAGCCCGCCGCGAGGAGGCGCGCGTCTTCGCGTCGGTCGGGCGCGGGTGTCCGCCAATCCGGACTCGGGGCGGACACCGCCAGGTCGCCCGCGAGACGCGCCACCAGGTCTGCCACCCCCTCCATCTTGGCGAAATCGAGTCTTTCAATATCATCCTCGGGCGTGTGGTAGTACCACGGCGTGCCGGTCGAAAGAAACACGAAAGGGACTTTCTTCAGCCGGAACGGAGAGTAGTCGCTACGGGCGAAAATGGGACCCGCGGGTTCGATGGCATAGATGCCGATGCGCTCCACTTGGAGGGAGCGGGCGGAGCCCCGCTCCCGGCCGATCCAGTCGGAGAGTTGGGCGCTCGACTCCGAACCCAGCGCGAAAAGACGGTGCTCGTCCCCCGGGAGAAACGAGCCGCCCACGAGGTCGAGGCAGATCATCGCGGCAAACGAGGTGACGGGGTACAGGCCCGAATTCACGAAGTGGGTCGACCCGACGAGGCCGTCCTCCTCGGCGTCGAACGAACAGAACAGCAGCCCATGATGACGCGGTTCATTCTCCAGGCGGCGCGCGACTTCCAGGATTACGGCCACGCCGCTCGCGTTGTCGTCCGCCCCGTTATAGATCTCGCCTTTCCGAACCCCCAGGTGGTCGTAG
>DATHFI010000378.1:0-6967 GCA_035490275.1 Planctomycetota bacterium | reverse complement strand
ACCAGATCATCGAAGCGCCCGACAGCGCCTCCTTCCTGGCCAAGGTTTACGAGTACGCGAAGCAGTTCATTCCCCCCGCGAAGGCATCGAAGGCCGTGGGGCTCATCAAGCGATCGGTCCAGAGCGGCGCGGAAGTCCCCTTCGAGTACGGCCTCGCCATGGAGCGCGAATTCCAGGCGCAGCTCTTCTCGAGCGAAGATGCGAAGGAAGGGCTGAACGCGTACGTCGAGAAGCGCCCCGCGAAGTTCAAGGGCCAGTAGCCTCAAGCTCGCACATGAAGCAACTCTTCCTCAACGGGAAGTTCGTCGATGCCTCGTCCGGCAAGTCGTTCCCCGTCGTCAATCCCGCCACGGAACAGCCCATCGAAGAGGTCGCCGAGGCGGACGCGCGCGACATCGACCTGGCCGTGACCGCCGCCCGCAAGGCGGCCGATGAAGGGAAGTGGCGGTCGATGGGGCCGGGCGACAGGGCCCGCCTCATGTTCAAAGCGGCGGACCTGATGGAGTCGAAGCTCGACGAGTTTGTCCAGCTCGAGACCTCGAATACCGGAAAGACGCTGATCGAGTCGAAGATCGAGCTCTCCCTCGCCCTCGAGGTACTCCGATATTACGCGGGCTGGGCCACGAAGGTGACCGGCGAGACGCTCCCTTCGCGCCCGAACGCATTCCTGTACACGCTCCGGGAACCGGTCGGCGTCGTCGGCGCCATCACGCCCTGGAATTTCCCGCTCCTGCTCTCGATGTGGAAGTACGGGCCCGCGCTGGCGACGGGATGTACGATCGTCCACAAGCCCGCGAGCCTCACCCCGCTGACCGCGCTCAAGTTCGCCGAGATTATCGCCGCGGCGGGAATCCCCGAAGGCGTCTTCAACGTCGTCCCCGGACCCGGCGCGACGGCGGGGAACGCTCTCGTCACTCATCCCGGGGTCGACAAGATCGCCTTCACCGGGGACTCCTCGACCGGCAAGCAGATCATGAGACTCTGCGCGGACGGCCTGAAGAAAGTCTCGCTGGAGCTCGGCGGCAAGAGCCCGAACATTGTCTTCGCCGACGCCGATCTCGACGGCGCGAGCAAGGGCGCGCTCAACGCGATCTTCTACAACAAGGGCGAAGTGTGCGCCGCCGGCAGCCGGCTCTTCGTCGAGGAGCCGGTCAAGGAGGAGTTCCTCGCGAAGGTCGCCGACCGCGCGAAGAAGACGACGGTGGGGGATCCGCTCGACAAGAACACCCGCATGGGACCTGTCATCTCCAAGGGCCAGCTCGATCGCGTGCTTTCCTACATCGAGTCCGGGAAAAAGGACGGCGCGCGTCTTGTCGCCGGCGGCGATCGACCCGCAAACCTGCCGAAGGGTTACTTCGTGAATCCGACGATCTTCGCGGACGTGAAGAACTCGATGAAGATCGCGCGCGAGGAGATCTTCGGTCCCGTCCTCTCGGTTCTCTCCTTCAAGGACCCGGCGGACGCCGTCGCGCAGGCGAACGACTCGATGTACGGCCTCGCCGCCGCGGTCTGGACGAAGGACGTGAAAAAGGCGCACCAAGTCGCGCGGGCCGTGAAGGCGGGCACCGTCTGGGTCAACACGTATAACCTCTACGACGTCGCGCTTCCCTTTGGCGGCTACAAACAAAGTGGATTTGGGCGCGAACTGGGGCGGGAAGCCCTGGACCAATACACGCAGACGAAGAGTGTGTGGATGGATCTCTCTTAGAACCGTTTACCGTTTGCCGTTTACCGTTACGTCAGCCGTTTGCCGTTGACCGTCAAATCGACCGTCTGCCTTCACCCCCTCAAGAGAACCTGCGGTTTTGCCTCGATTTGGGGCACACCATGGAGGAAATGCAGGACTTTCGAAAGCTGCGCGTGTGGCAGCTCAGTCAGGAAGTAGCGGACCGAGTTTATCAAATCACGAGTGAATTCCCGCCGGCCCAGCTCCATTGCCTAACGGACCAGCTCCGGAGAGCCACAGACTCCGTCACCGGCAACATCGCGGAAGGGTGCGGTCGGGCGACAAAGAAGGAGATGGCGCAATTCCTGCACATAGCCTTGGGCTCGGCCAACGAAGTGGACAACGGCCTGTTTCGTGCGAGTCGGGTCGGCCTCATCAAGGATCCGGTCTATCTTCCCTTGAGGGAGCAGGTGTTCGACGTGAGAAAGATGCTCGTCTCCCTCATCAAGCGCGTACGCGAAGGCGCCTGACGGCCGTCTGCCTTCGGCGAGTGACATTCGGCTTACGGCAAACGCCGATCGGAAAACGGCAAACGGCAAACGTAAGGGCCAACGGCCAACGGCAAACGTCTTGTACGGCAAACGGGAGACGGCCTACGCAACGGTAAACGGCAAACGGCCAACGCACTCGGCCATGCTTTGACCGTCAAGTCGCCGTTGCTATAATCGATTTGAAAATGCGCACCAGCTTTCTCGACACCCAAGAGACCCACGAGCTCCCGGTCCACCTCCATCAGCGCATGGTGGACTGGCAGAAGAAGTACTTTCCCGAGCTCGATTTCATGCTCGAGAACTGGTCGAAGCACTACCGGCACGAGCCCTTCCGGCTCACGGCCAAGCTCGGGCCGCTGAAGCAGGAGACGATCGAGGTCGGGAAGCTCGCGGGGAAGCCGAAGTTCACGAAGGCGTCGGATCTGGACGACGAAATGATCCTCCAGAGCGCCAAGATCATCAAGGCGCAGTGCTCCACGGAGCTCGGATCCATCCAGCAGCACCGCGGGTCGCTGCAGAAGGCGCAGGACCCGGGCCAGCAGTTCGACGTCCTCCGCGTCATGGCCGAGGAATTCCGCCACGCGTACCAGATGATGTACGTCCTCGCCAGCGACGACTGGAGCAAGGTGGGGAAGGACATCGCCGGCGAGACGATGGACTCGCTCCTCGGCATGGAGACCGGCGAGCACGTCCTCGACGCCTTCAACCTCTACTTCGACTCCTTCGTCGACAACAGCACCTTCTGTTCGATCATCGACCGCGTCGGGAAGTACCAGCTCGAGATGCAGACGGTCTTCTCGTACGCCCCGATGGCCCGCTCGATGGGGCCCATGCTCGCCGAGGAGGCCTTCCACATGGCGAGCGGCGTCAACGCGGTCCGCAAGTGGGCCGGCGCGGCGGCTCGCGACGAGGGCAACATCTCGATCGCCTGCATCCAGCGCCACATCAACAAGTGGACGCCCCGCGGCCTCGAGATGTTCGGCGACGAGCGCGGCGGCAAGAGCGCCGTCCAGTTCGGCTTCAAGGACATGCTCAACGGCGAGGCGATGGGGAAGTACTTCGAAGAGGTCAAGATCGAGCTCGTCGACACGCTCAACTGGGAAATATTGAAGACGCGCGACCCGAAAGTCACGCGGGCCGAGGCGCCGGAGATCGCCGACCGGATTCTCAGGACCGGCGAGGCGGAGCACGGAGTGAAGCCCGACGAGCTGCTCTATTCCCCGAGCGAGAAGTTCTACCGCCGCCGCGGCCTGTACGAGTTCCAGATGTTCGACCCGCGCGGCAATCCCCTCAAGGATCGCAGGGCGTACCTGCACATGCTCCGCTCGAATCTTCCGGAGTCGTACGTCTCGGGCCCCGACTTCAAGCGCTACCTCGAGCACCTGGACCAGAAGCTCGCGGGCCAGGAAGTCCACGAGGAAGGGCTACCGTTCTACGGTTAGACCATGCCCGCCCAGGTACGCCTCGATTCGACGCCGAATCCCAACAGCCTGAAGATTACCGTCTCGGTTGCGGTATCCGCGAAGCCGGTGACCTTCGCCAGCGCGGCCGCGGCGGATGCGGATCCCCTCGCGAAAAAGCTCTTCGCGGTCTCCGGAGTGAAGAGCGTCTTCATGATCGCCAATTTCGTGACCGTCACGAAGGACCCTGCGGTCGCCTGGGAAGACCTGTCCGACCGCCTCGAGGACATCGTTTCCAGCCACTTCTCATGACCGACTGGCAGGCCATCGCCGACCGGGCCATCCGTGACGAACCGCCATCGGCGGAGGAGGCGCGCGATGTGCTCGGCGCCGGGGATGACCAATTCCTGGGCGTCATGGATGCCGCCTTCCGCGTGCGCCTCCATTTTCACGGCCGGACGGTCAAGATCCACGTCCTCCTGAACGCGAAGAGCGGACTCTGCCCGGAGGATTGCGGCTTCTGCTCGCAGTCCTCCGTCGCCGAGGGGCACGTCGAGAAATACCGGCTCCTCGCGAAGGAAGAGATGGTCGCCGCGGCCCGCAAGGCGCGCGAGCACAAGGCGTGGAAGTTCTGCATCGTGACGTCGACGCGTGGACCGAGCGAGAAGGAGCTCGAGACGATCTGCGCGGCGGTACGGGAGATCAAACGCGATGTGGGCATCCGCGTCTGCACATCGCTCGGGAATCTGCGCGAGGAGCAGGCGCGCCGGCTGAAGGAGGCGGGCGTCGACCGCTTCAATCACAATCTCGAGACGAGCGAGCGCCGTTTTCCCGAGGTCTGCACGACCCACACGTACCAGGACCGCTGGGATACGGTGCAGCTCGTGCAGCGGGTCGGGATGGAGGCGTGCAGCGGCGGGATCATCGGGATGGGGGAGTCCGACGAGGAAATCGTCGAAATGGCTTTCGCCGCGCGGCGGGCCGGCGCGACGTCCATCCCTGTCAATTTCCTGGACCCGCGGCCCGGGACTCCCTTCGCGCACCTGACGCCGCCCGAGCCCCGCAAGTCCCTCCTGGTTCTATGCCTCTTCCGCTTCGTCAATCCGAAGCGCGACATCCGGATCGCGGGCGGTCGAGAGGTGAACCTGCGGTCGCTTCAGCCGCTCGCGCTCTGGCCTTGCAATTCGATCTTCACGGGGGGATATCTCACGACTCCCGGCAACGCGCCGAACGCGGACCACCAGATGATCCGCGACGCGGGCTTTGAGATCCTGGTCTAGCTTTCAGCCGACAGCGGTCGGCATTCAGCTGTAGAAGCGATCAGGCAGGAAGCCATCAGCCCGAATTGCGCCATTCCGGCTAAACGCTTACCAGCTGACCGCTTCGGAAGCTGAGCGCTGTTGGCTGTCGGCTGACTGCTTTCCTATAATCCAACGCCATGCTCCTTGGCGCCCACATGTCGATCGCGGGGGGGCTCCACCTCGCATGTGAGAAGGGCGGAGCCCTCGGATGCACCGCCATCCAGATTTTCACCAAGAACGAGCGGCAGTGGCGCGCGAAGCCGATCACCGACGACGACGCGAGGCAGTTCAAGGCCGCCGTCGGCACCTACAAGATCCAGGTCGCCTTCGCCCACGACACCTACCTGCACAACTTGGCCTCGCCGAAACCCGACCTCTGGCGCAAGTCGGTCGACGCCTTCACGGAAGAACTGGAGCGGAGCGAGCGGCTCGGTCTCGACTTCCTCGTCAGCCACCCGGGCTCGCCCGGTGACTCGGGCGCCGAAGCCGGAATCGGCAAAATGCGCGAGGCCCTCGCCGAAATCGTGAAACGGACAAGCGGATACCGCAGTCGGATTCTTCTTGAGACCACCGCGGGGCAGGGCTTCACCCTTGGCAGCCGGTTCGATGAAATGGCCCGCATCCTCGACGGCTTCGAAACCGTCGGCGTCTGCTTTGACACCTGCCACGTCTTCGCGGCGGGATACGATCTCCGGACGCGCGCCGGCTACGACGGCGTCATGGAGGAATTCGACAAGCACATCGGCCTCGAGCGCCTCCGCGCGTTCCACATCAACGATTCGAAGAAGGACCTCGGCTGCCGCGTCGACCGCCACGAGCACATCGGCCAGGGATGCATCGGCCTCGACGCCTTCGGGTTCCTCATGAACGACCCGAAGTTCCAGGAGGTCCCGAAGGTCCTCGAGACGCCCAAGGAAAACGACATGGACCCCGTCAACCTGGCCGCCCTCCGGGCCCTCGTGAAGACCCCGAAGAAGGCCTCGCGCAAGGTCTCCGCCCCATGAGCCGGATGAAGGCCGTCGTCAAACAGACCGCCGCGCCGGGTCTCGCGCTCGCCGACGTCGAAGTTCCCAAGATTGGACCCGACGACGTGCTCGTCCGCGTACAAGCGACCTCAATCTGCGGCACCGATCTTCACATCCTCAACTGGGACACCTGGGCTCAGTCCCAGATGAAGCCTCCGGTCGTAATCGGTCACGAACTCGCGGGAGAGATCGCCGAAGTGGGTTCGCGCGTGACGCGTTTCAAAGTGGGAGACCGCGTTGCCGTGGAAAGCCACGTCGCGTGCGGCTCGTGCGCCCAGTGCACGCACGGCATGCGCCACATCTGTGACAACCTGCAGATCATCGGGGTCCATCGAAACGGCAGCTTCGCGGACTTCATCTCCATCCCCGCGGCGTGCGCCTGGAAGATCTCGCCGGGGATGCCCCCGGAGGTCGCGACGCTCATGGAGCCGATGGGGAATGCCGTCCACGCGGTGAGCGCGGCGGGCGTCAAGGGACGGACAGTGGCGGTCTTCGGATGCGGACCCGCGGGTCTTTTCGCGATCAACTGCGCACGGGCCCACGACGCCGCGGCGATCTACGCCGTCGACGTGAACCACCATCGACTCGAGCTCGCGAAAACGATGGGGGCCTCCGAGACCTTCGACGGCGCCGACCCGGACCTCGCGGCCACACTTGCGAAGCGCGCCGGCGGCCACGGCCTCGACGTGGCGTTCGAAATGTCCGGGAACATCACGGCGATTGTCAACGCCTTCAAAGCCCTCAAGAAGGGGGCCACCTTCGTCGCCTTCGGCATCCCGTCGCGCCCCGTCGAGCTCGACTGGGGGAACGAGGTCATCCTCAAGGGCCGCAAGGTGCTCGGCATCGTGGGCCGCCTCATGTTCGAGACCTGGGAAGAGATGCAGCGCCTCCTGGACTCGGGCCGGCTCGACCCGCGTCCCGTGATCACCCACCGTCACAAGCTGGCCGAGTTCGAAACCGCGTTCGCGACCATCCAGGAACGGGACTCAAAAGCGGGCAAGATCGTCTTGTTTCCGTGACACAG
>DATHFI010000377.1:0-6594 GCA_035490275.1 Planctomycetota bacterium | reverse complement strand
GGAGGGAAACGACCGCCGCCTCTCCGAAATCATGACCAAGCCTCCGCTCGTCACCGCCCCCGTGGGGACGACGGGCGACAAGGCGCGATCGCTCCTCGCCCAGAGCAAGGTTGAAAAGCTCCTCATCGTCGATTCCGAAATGAACCTGCGCGGCCTCGTCACGATGAAGGACCTGAACAAGGTCCAGTTCCACCCCTTCGCGACCAAGGACGACCGGGGGCGCCTGCGCGTGGGCGCGGCGGTGGGCGTACAGGACGCCGATCGCGCGAAGCTCCTTGCCGAGGCGGGAGCCGACGTCCTCGTGGTCGACACCGCGCACGGCCACTCGCAGAACGTGCTCGACACGGTGAAGGAGATCCGCAAGCGCCTCCCGGACGTGGCCCTCATCGCGGGCAACATCGCGACCGCCGACGCCGCGCGGGATCTCATCAAGGCGGGCGTCGACGGGCTCAAGGTCGGCATCGGGCCGGGGTCGATCTGCACCACGCGCGTCATCGCCGGGGTGGGCGTCCCGCAGATCACGGCGGTCATGGACGTCGCCCGGGTCGCGGAGGAGAAGGACGTGGCCGTGATCGCCGACGGCGGCATCCGGCACTCGGGGGACATCACCAAGGCCCTCGCGGCGGGCGCCAACTGCGTCATGATCGGCGGCCTTTTCGCGGGCGTGGCCGAGAGCCCGGGCGAGACGATCATCCACAAGGGGCGCAGCTACAAGTCGTACCGCGGCATGGGCTCGCTCGGCGCCATGGTGCAGGGGAGCAAGGACCGGTACGGCCAGCGCGAGGTCGAGGACCGCGCGAAGCTCGTCCCCGAGGGGGTCGAGGGGATGGTCCCCTTCAAGGGGCCCCTGCACGACCTCGTCTACCAGCTCGTGGGTGGCGTGCGGGCGGGGATGGGATACTGCGGCACGCAGACGATCGACGAGCTGCGGAAGGACACGCGGTTCATGCGGGTCAGCACGGCGGGATTGCGCGAAAGCCATCCCCATGACATCCTGATCACGAAGGAAGCGCCCAACTACAGCCCCGAGGGCCCCGCGTGATGGCTCCCAAAACCGCCTCGAAAGCCCCGCGGCCCGCGAAGGCCCCCGCCGACGATTACTCCCCCGCGATCAGGATCCCGCCGCCGGGTCCGAAGGCGAAGGAGATCATCGCCAAGGACGCCGAGTTCATCACCCCGAGCTACACTCGCTCCTACCCGCTCGTCATCGAGCGCGGCGAGGGGATGTTCGTCTTCGACACGGATGGAAACCGCTTCCTCGACTTCACCGCCGGCGTCGCCGTCAACGCGCTCGGCCACGGCCATCCCGAGGTCGCGCTCGCCCTCGCGAAACAGGCGTCGAAGTTCGTCCACATGGCGGGGACCGACTTCTATTACGGGGTCATGGCGGACTTCGCGGAGAAGATCTGCACGCTCGCGCCGGGCCCCGGCCCGAAGCAGTGCTTCCTGACGAACTCGGGCACGGAGTCGGTGGAAGCCGCGATCAAGCTCGCGCGGTTCGCCACGCGGCGGCCGCGGCTCATCGCCTTTTTCAATGCTTTCCACGGGCGGTCGCTCGGGTCGCTCTCGCTCACCGCCTCGAAGCCGGGGCAGCGTCGCGGATTCTCGCCGCTGCTCTCCGACGTCAGCCACGGGATCTTCAACGACCTCGACTTCCTCCACAAGTACCTCTTCGGGAAGACGTGCCCGCCCGAGGACGTCGCGGCGATCTTCGTCGAACCCATCCAGGGCGAGGGCGGCTACAACATCGCGACCAAGGAGTTCATGTCCGGCCTCCGGAAGGCCTGCGACAAGCACGGGATCCTCCTCGTGGTCGACGAAATCCAGACGGGGATGGGCCGCACGGGCAAGATGTTCGCGATCGAACATTTCGACGTGGCGCCCGACGTCCTGTGCGTCGCGAAGCCGGTCGGCGGCGGGCTGCCGCTCGGGGCGATGATCGCGCGGAAGGATCTCCACGTGTGGCCCTC
The DNA here is from genome assembly GCA_035490275.1 of Planctomycetota bacterium. Lineage (GTDB taxonomy): Bacteria > Planctomycetota > MHYJ01 > MHYJ01 > JACPRB01 > DASRJF01. The sequence continues at coordinate 4,624 of DATHFI010000377.1, read as the reverse complement.
CGGCGCCCACGCGAACACCTTCGGAGGCAATCCGGTCGCCTGCGCGGCGGGCCTGAAGGTGATCGAGCTGATCGAGCGGGGGGCGATGCGGAACGCGGCAAAGATGGGCGAGGTCCTGTCGCGCCGTCTCGCGTCCCTCGCCGCGAAGCACGATCACGTCTTCGAGGAGCGCGGCCTCGGCCTCATGCGGGCGATCGAGATCGTCCGGAGCAAGGCGTCGCGCGCCCCCGATCACGACCGGAGGGACGCCGTGGTGCGGGCGTGCTTCGAGCGCGGCCTCCTCCTCCTCGGGTGCGGCGAGACGGCCATCCGGTTCCTGCCGGCCCTGATCGTGGAGAAAGGCCACATCGATGCCGCCTGCGACATCCTCGACGCCGTTCTCGGATTCGCCTGACGCGGCGGCCGGGACCCGGGACGCCCCCCACGGCTATCGCCCCTGGCCCAACTCCGGCCGCGACGAGCAAGCCGTGCACCCGCGCGGCGTTCTGAAACGCCCCTCGCTCCTCGACCGGATCCGCTCGAAGAAAGCCGTGATCGCGGTCGTGGGCCTCGGTTACGTCGGCCTTCCCCTGGCGCGCCTCTTTGCCGCCCGGGGATTCCGCGTCCTCGGCTTCGATTCCGACCCCGCCAAGGTGCGGGCGCTCAAGGCGGGCAAGTCGTATATCGCTTCCGTACCCGCGCTCAACAAGCGGTTCGAACCCTCGGCCCGATTCGCGCGGCTCGCCGAGGCGGACGCGATCGTGATCTGCGTGCCGACGCCCCTGACGGACCGCGGACTCCCGGATTTGACGTCGGTCCGGCGCACGGCCGACGTCGTCGCCCGGCACCTGCGGCGGGGCCAGCTTGTCGTGCTCGAATCGACGACCTATCCAGGGACCACGCGCGAGGAGCTCCTCCCCCGCCTGCGGAAGTCGGGGGTCGAATTCCTGCTGGCGTACGCGCCGGAGCGGCAGGACCCTGGGAACCGCGACCATCCCCCGGAATCGATTCCGCGAATCGTGGCCGGGATCGACGACGCGAGCCGGCGCGCGGCGGCGGCGCTCTACCGCGCCGTCGTGCCAAGGGTTGTCGAGGTTGAGACCCCGGAGGTCGCGGAGGCGGCGAAGCTCCTGGAAAATATCTACCGTTGCGTCAACATCGCGCTCGTGAACGAGCTGAAGATCGCGTTCGACCGGATGGGGATCGACGTCTGGAAGGTGATCGAGGCCGCGGCGACGAAGCCCTTCGGATTTCAAGCGTTCCGGCCGGGCCCGGGGCCGGGCGGCCACTGCATCCCGATCGACCCGGTCTATCTCGCGTGGAAGGCGGAGCGGGCGGGAGCTTCCGCGAAGTTCATCCGGCTCGCGGGTGAAGTGAATGCCCACATGCCGGTCTATGTCGTCGACCGGCTCGAAGCCGCGTTGAAGAAGCTGAAGGGGGCCCGGGTGTTGCTGCTCGGCATTTCCTACAAGAAGGATGTCGGCGATCCGCGCGGGTCTCCGGCCTACGCGATCGCGAATGAGCTCGTCCGCCGCGGCGCGCGGCCGGCGTACCACGACCCGTTCTTCCCCAAGCCGCCCGCGATGCGCCATTACCGCGGGCTCAAGCTTCGGCCCGCGCCCCTGACGGAGGAGTCGCTGGCGTCCTTCGACGCCGTAGTCGTAGTGACCGACCACTCCTCGTATGACTTCGAGTGGATCGCGCGCCATGCTCGTCTCGTGGTGGATACCCGCCATGCCGTTCCTGACGGCGACAATGTGATTCGTGCCTAAGCTGCCTCGTGATCGGGTTGTTCTGATCACCGGCGCCTCCTCGGGAATCGGTCGCGCCACTGCGATCGCGTTCGCCAGGGACGGCGCCCGGATCGTGCTCGCGTCTCGCAATCGCGACAAGCTCGACGCGCTCGCGAAGGAGATCGGCGAGTCCGCGCTCGCCGTGACGTGCGATGTTCGGGATCGCCAGCAGGTGCGCGCGGCCGTCGAAGCGGGGGTCGCGAAGTTCGGAGCTCTTCACATCGCGATCGCGAACGCAGGCTTCGGCATCTACCACACCGCGGCAGGGATGACGGACGAGGATCTCGACGCGGTCATGCGAACGAACGTCTATGGGGCCGTCTACACGATTCAGGAGGCACTCCCCCACCTCCGGAAGGCGGGCCGGGGCCAGGCGATTTTCGTGACGTCGGTGCTCGGCAAGGCGGTGACGCCGGGCGGGGCGTCCTACAACATGTCGAAGCACGCAATCACGGCGTACGCCGACACGCTGCGGATGGAAGAGCCGAAGGGCGGAATCGACGTAATCGTCGTCGGCCCCGGCCAAACGGCGACCGAGTTCCAGAAGAACGCGGTCTCGCGGTTCCGGGGTTTCGATCCCGTGCGATCCAACAAGGGCGGATGGCCGCCCGAGCGCGTTGCGAAGGCGATCCTGAGCGCCTCGAAGCGAAGAAAGCGCGAGGTCTACCTCACTCTCGAAGGCCGCGCCCTGCTCGCGGTCCGGCCCTTCCTGCCGGGCCTGGCGGACCGGATCGTGAGGCGCCTCTCGGGGCCCCTTCGACCGGAGGAGGATTAATCCGACGGAGCAACGTTAACTCCGGGCTCCCGATTTGTACAATATGTTCATTGGGTACAAAATGAGCCAAGACGGGGAGGGATCGCGGCCTCTCCTTTCCGTCAGCCGCACCCGGCGAGACCTGGCCGACCTGATCAATCGAGTTGCCTACGGTGGTGAGCGCATCGTCATCGGTCGACGTGGTCGCGGTGTGGCGGCGCTGGTGTCAATCAAGGATTTGGAACTAATCGAGAAGGTCGAGGACAAGTCAGATGTCCAGGCCGCCCGTCGAGCCATCGCCGAGGCCCGAGGAAAGAAGCGCATCTCGTGGGAAGAGATCAAGCGGCGCTTGGGACTCTCCCTCTGATGCCATTCGGCTCATGGATTCTTCGGATTGCCGATGGGGCACGGCCCATGGGTCGAATTCCGGTCTTCCATCCCCGGCTTGAAGCTTGAAGCATGAAGCTGGAAGCTCACCCGGTCCCTTGAGTTTTCAGCTTGGCTTTCGCCGTCTTGGCCTCCCTCGACGCCCCGTGCTTGCGCACCAGGAGCTTGAGGACCGCCGCGCCGAAGTCGCGCTCGGCTCCCTCCCGCTCGATGAGGACGAACCCGAGATAGAGCAGGTCGAGCGGCGACAGCAGCCGCGCGTCCTTTTCGAGGTTCTTGACGACGGGGAACTCGCCCCGCCGGATGAGCTTCGAAAACAGGAGCACCGCCTTGCTCCGGTCGCGCGGGGCCGAGGCGATGTCCTTGTTCATGAGCTTGAGCTCGGCGATCGCGAGGAGGAAGTCGCTCGCCCCGGTCGCCAGATCCTCCCGCTCCAGGAGGCGGAGCATCCGGTCGGCCTCCTCGACTTTCTTCCGCCCCATCAGCTCCCGCGCGCGCTTCAGGATCGCCTCGCGCAATTCCGACGGGGCGACCGACCGCAGGATCTCGAAGTAGACCTGGAAGGCGGGCCCCCGCTTCTCGTGGAGCGCGAGGCACCGGCGCAGGAACGAGGCGACCGTCGACGCGTCGATCGCCTCCCGATGGGGCCGGAGGACGTTCGCGAGCTTCCACGCCCGATTCAGATCCTCTTCCGCCTCGAGCGCCTTGATGAGCGGCTTCGCGAAAGCCGAGTTGCTCCGGAGGGCCGAGGCCGCCTCCTCCGCGACGCGCGTGTCGGAGTTCCACAGGCCTTCGATCAGTCCGTCCGCCGCCTTCGCGCCGCCGAGCCCCCCCAGGCCGCCGATGGCGAAGAGCCGCACCGCCGGATGGGGACTCTTCAGGAGCTTGAAGATCCGGTCGGCCTGATCCTTTCCGACTTTCGCTTTCGAGAGCACCTGCAGGGCTGGCGACACGACATTGGCCTGGTCCTCCTCCGCCAGCAGCGGCAGGAGTTTGCCGACCACGCGTTCCTCCTCGCCCGCGATGTCGCCCGCCGCGAGCGCCGTGAGAGCCGCCGAGCGCACGGCCGCGGGATGGTCGGACCCGACGAATTCCAAGAACGTTCGCGGCGCGGACGAGGCCCGGAGCTCCTGCAACACCTGGATCCCCGCGATGAGCGTCTCGGGATGCTTGCGCGCCTTCGGCGTCCCCAGGAAGGCGACCATCCGCTTCGCCGCCCGATCGCGCTCGTCCTCCTTCAGCACCGCGAACCGCTCCTTGAGCGACGCGGCGGCCTGGCGGACGACGTCAGGATTCTTGTCGAGCAGGGCGTCGAAAAGCGTGTCGCTCATGTCGACCTGCTTGAACTGGCCGAGGACCTCGAGCAGGCCGCGGCGCAGCTCCGGCGACGCCTTGTCGATTTGCTTCTGGAGGAGGGGCACGATCTCCTCTCCGAGCTCCGCGAGGATCTGCTGGACGCGCGCCCGGAGCCGGACCGACCCCGCGAGGAACGGAATGAGGTGCGGGGCGGCCTCTTTGGCCCGCGTGCGGGCCAGCGCCTCGACGGCGTAGAGGCGGACCTCGTCGTTCTCCGACTTGAGCGCCCCGAGGAGCGCCTTGTGGACCCGGTCGTCCTTGGCCCCCAGCTCGCCCAGGACCATCGCCGCGGCACATTGGAGCTCCGCTCCCCCCTGCTCCAGCATCCGGACGATTTTCTCCAGCTCAGGACTCA
>DATHFI010000376.1:0-5686 GCA_035490275.1 Planctomycetota bacterium | reverse complement strand
CGCCCAGAAGGCCTCCGAGTCCGGGCTCCCCACGCCCTCGTTCACCACCGAGCTCCCCGTGAAGGGCGGCCCCTGGAAGGAATCGCCTTTCACCGTCACGGTCGATGCGGGGTCGGGCGGCACCCTCTCGCGCAAGAGCTTCGTCAAGTTCCTCGACCTCGTCGAGACCCAGCGCCCGGGCTTCAAGTCGAAGGTCCTCGGCCTCCGCTTCGCCGTGGAGCGCGCGCCGGAGGACTTGACCCGCGCGAACGTGACGTTCTCGCATTTCGAGAAGCCCTGACGAAGCCCGACTGCGCATTGTCGATTTCGGATTCTGGATTCCTGATTCCTGATTCCTGATTCTTGATTCTTGATTCGGGGGTCCCGGTCCTCCATTCCTGATTCCTGATTCTTCTTTCTTGGTTTTCCCCTCTTTTTTTCTTGTAACATCCGCATATAAATGTAGTCTTACTGCATATATATGAACACTCGGGTCAGGCGCGCGGGACGGCACGAGGCCATCCTCCGGATCGTCGGGAAGGGCGTCGTGCGGACCCAGGGGGAGCTCCAGAAGAAGCTCGCGGGGCAGGGGTTCCCGGTGGACCAGGGGACGCTCTCGCGCGATGTGCGCGAGCTCGGCCTGGTGAAGGTCCCCGGCCAGGACGGCGAGGGCACGCATTACGCCCTCGGCTCGGTGGCCGGGGCGCCGCCGTCGTCGGATCCCGCGGCGGCCGTCGCGCGGTTCGCGCGCGGCGCCGACTGGTCGGGCAACATCGTCGTGGTGGCGACCGACGTCGGCAACGCGGGGCCGCTCGGCATCGCCGTCGACCGGCTCGGATGGAAGGAGGTCCTCGGCACGGTCGCCGGGGACGACACCCTGCTCATCGTGGTCCGCGAGGGCGCCCGGGCCCGCGCCGTCGCGGAGCGTATCAAGTCGCTGGCCCGGATCTAAGGTCTCGGGAGATCCATGAATAAGATCGTGCTGGCCTACTCGGGCGGACTCGACACTTCCGTCATCATGAAATGGCTCGTCGAGAAGTACCGCTGCGAGGTCGTGGCGTTCATCGCCGACCTCGGGCAGGGCGAGGATGTCGCGGCCATCGCCCGCAAGGCGAAGGAGACGGGCGCGTCGAAAGTCCACGTGCGCGACCTCCGCGAGGAATTCGTGCGCGATTTCGTCTGGCCCGCGGTGCGCGCGAACGCCGTCTACGAGGGGTGCTACCTCATGGGCACCTCCCTCGCGCGGCCGCTCATCGCGCGCCACCAGGTCCTCGTCGCCCGCGAGGAGAAGGCGGAGGCCCTCGCCCACGGCGCCACGGGGAAGGGAAACGACCAGGTCCGGTTCGAGCTGACGGCCCGCGCCCTCGCGCCCGACCTCAAGATCGTCGCCCCCTGGCGCGAGTGGGAGTTCACGTCGCGGCCCCAGCTCATCGACTACGCGGAGAAGCACGGGATCCCGCTTCCCGTGACGAAGGAAAAGCCCTACTCGACCGACGCCAACCTCATGCACGTGAGCTACGAGGGGGGCATCCTCGAGGACCCGTGGGCCGAGCCGCCGTCCGACATGTTCCGGATGACGAAGAACCCGGAGGACGCGCCGTCGAAGCCCCGCGTCGTCGAGATCGGATTCGAAGCGGGCGACCCGGTGTCGATCGACGGGCGGAAGTCCTCCCCGGCGGCGCTCCTCGCGGAGATGAACGGGATCGCGGGCGAGCACGGCGTCGGTCGCGTCGACCTGGTCGAGAACCGGTTCGTCGGGATGAAGTCCCGCGGCGTGTACGAGACGCCCGGCGCGACCGTCTTCATGGCGGCCCACCGTGCCGTCGAGTCGCTCACCATGGACCGCGAGGTGATGCACCTGCGCGACGGTCTCATCCCGCGCTTCGCGGAGCTCGTTTACTACGGCTTCTGGTACTCGCCGGAGATGAACGTCCTGCGGGCCTTCTTCGACGAGTCGCAGAAACCCGTGACCGGCACCGCGCGCGTGAAGCTCTACAAGGGCTCGTGCGCGATTCTCGGCCGCAAGTCGCCGGTCTCCCTCTACAACCCGGAGATCGCGGGCTTCGACACCTTCGCGTCCTACAACTCGAAGGACGCGGAGGGATTCATCCGGATGAACGGATTGCGCCTCGCGCTCAATGAGAGCTTGAGGGCCCAGGCGAAGTGAAATGTCTAAGAACCTGAGGGAACGATTGGGACGGCCGGACGCGTTCAACGCGGCCTTCGTGGCCTCGGTCCGGGACGACGCGCGCCTCGTGGGCGAGGACGTCCGGGGCTCGATGGCCCACGCGAAGATGCTCGCGCGGCGCGGGCTCATCACCCGTCGCGAGCGCGACGCCATGCTGCGCGGGCTCGCGAGGATCCTCCGCCGCGGGCTGGAGCTCGATCCCGCTTACGAGGACGTCCACATGAATGTGGAGCGCGCCCTCGGCAAGGCGGGCGCCCGGCTTCACACGGCTAGGTCGCGGAACGACCAGGTCGCCCTCGACCTGCGCCTCTGGACCCTCGGTGCGATCGACCGCGTCTCCGGCGGAATCGCGGCCGCACTGAAGGCCCTCGTGGAACTCGCGGGCCGGCACGAGCGGACGCTCCTCCCGGGGACGACCCATCTCCAGCACGCCCAGCCCGTGGTCTTCGCCCACGTCCTCCTCGCGTGGCACGACGCCCTCGAGCGCGATCTCGACCGGCTTGCCGACGCCCGGCGCCGCGCCGCCGTCTCGCCTCTCGGCGCGGGGGCCCTCGCCGGAACGACGCTCCCGATCGACCCGGCTTTCACGGCCAAAGAATTGGGAATGGGACTCTTCGCGAACAGCCTCGACGCCGTTTCGGACCGGGATTTCGCCGTGGAGGCGGCCTCGGCCGCCGCGCTCCTCATGATCCATCTCTCGCAGATGGCCGAGATGCTCGTCCTCTGGTCGACCCCCGAGTTCAGTTTCGTGTCGCTGCCCGACGACCTCTGCACGAGCTCGTCGATCATGCCGCAGAAGAAGAACCCGGACATGGTCGAGCTGGTCCGGGGGAAGGCGGGACGCGCCGTCGGCGCGCTCGTCAACCTCCTGACGACGCTCAAGGGCCTGCCGGTCGGCTACAACCGCGACCTGCAGGAGACGAAGCCCGCGCTCTTCGACGCGCTCGACGCGGCCGAGGCGAGCCTGGCCGCCATGACGAAGGCGTTCGAGCGGCTCGAGGTCGATGTCGAGCGGATGCGCGCGCAGGGATCGGACCCCGCGATGCTCGCGACCGACCTCGCGGAGTACCTCGTGGGCAAGGGCGTGCCCTTCCGGGAGGCGCACGGCGCCGTCGGCAGGCTCATGCGCCACGGGGCCGACACGGGGCGGGTCCTCACCGACTTCGATCTCGCGGAGCTCAAGAAATTCCACAAGGCGTTCGGGGCGGACGCGCTGGGCCTTCTGAATCCGGCCGCGTCGGTGGCGCGGCGGAATTCGCCCGGGGGCACGGGAGTGTCCGAGGTTCATCGCCGGCTCGCTTCGCTCGCCGCTTCAAGCTCCAAGCTTCGAGCTTCGAGCCGGCTTGCCTCGCCGAAGCTCCGACAGAAATTGAACGGAAGAGGCAAGAACCCGAGCAAAGGTGGGAAACGGGGAGCTGGAAGCCGGTAGCCTTGATATTGAATCAGGAGAGCCTTCCTTGCGCGAAGGCATGAATCGAATGACCAAAGTGACCGTCGACAAGTTCGCGTCCTCGACGTACCGGCTCGATCTCGCCAATCCGGTCGAGCTCGCGAAGGAATGCGCAGCGGAGCCCGGTACGGTGGTCGTGGTCCGGGCCCTGACCGAGAATCCGAACTATCCCGACCTCGAACTGGCCGATGGGCGCCTCGAGCGCATCCGCGCGGGAGACGTCATCGTCGGCGTCCTCGGAAGCCGCCAAGCCCTCCGGGGTTTCGTGGGCTATTCGCCCTACAAGCTCCGGCCGGGCGACCGGCTCAACCTCCTGAACCTCGGCGGCGTCATCGGCCGGTGCATCGACGGCCACAAGGATCTCGGCCAGGCGGTCCAGGTCGAGGTCCTCGGATGCGCCGCGCGCGGCCGCGCGGTCCTGAATCTCAAGCAGGCGGCCCTCCCGCCCGTGCCCGTCCTCGCGCCGACGAAGCCGATCGTCCTCGTGGTCGGTTCCTGCATGAACGTCGGCAAGACCGCCGTGGCGTCGGAGATCATCCGCCATTTCGCGAAGGCGGGCCAGCGGGTGGGCGCGGCGAAGCTGTCGGGCATCGCGTGCCTGCGCGACCTGCGCCGGTTCGAGGCGGCCGGCGCGTCGAAGGTCCTCAGCTTCCTCGACGCCGGGGTCCCCTCGACGGTGGACGCGGAGGACGCGGGCGCCATCGCGCGCACGGTGATCGGCCACCTCGGGACCGCTCCGATCGACCTGATCGTCCTGGAGCTCGGCGACGGGCTTCTCGGCCACTACGGGGTCGACCGCGTTCTGGACGACCGCGCGGTGATGGGGGGCGTGGGCGCGACGGTGTATTGCGCGTCGGACCTCGTGAGCGCGTGGGGCGGCGTCGATCTGCTCGGCCGGAAAGGGATCACCGTCGACGCGATCTCGGGCCCCGCGACGGACAACGTCTCGGGGACGACGTGGATCGAGGGGACGATGAATATCCGGGCCGCGAACGCCCTCACGGAGGGCCCCAAGCTGATGGAGATCCTCCAGGGCCGCCTGGGAGTGCACGCATGAGCCGGAAGAAGGCGGTCGTCCTCGGCGCCTCGGGCTACATCGGCGGGGAGGTGGTGCGCCTACTTCTCGGCCACCCGCGCGTCGAGCTGGCCGGCATCGGAGCGCGCGAGTCGGCCGGACTCACCCTGGCGGAAGTCCAGCCCAACCTCCGCGGCCTCTCGGACCTCGCCTTTCGGAAGAACGAGGAGCTGCTCGAGGGAGCGGACGTCTTTTTCCTGTCGCTGCCGCACGGGGAGGCGCAGAAGATGGCGCCCCGGCTCCCGAAGTCCGCGAAGATCATCGACCTCTCGGGCGATTTCCGTCTTGCCGACAAGGCGGCGTGGGAGCTCCAGGGCGAGTTCGCGTACGGGCTTCCCGAGATCAACCGCTCCCGGATCCGCGAGGCGCGGTGCGTCGCCGTCGCCGGATGCTTCGCCACGGCGTCGATCCTCTCCTGCTGGCCGCTCACCCGGGAAAAGGCGGTGGCGGGGACGATCATCATCGACGGCAAGACCGGCTCGTCCGGGGCGGGATCCAAGCCGGGCGAGAAGACCCACCACCCGTTCCGCGCGGGGGCGTTCTTCGCGTACGAGATGTTCCACCACCGCCACACGCCGGAGATCCGGCAGGCGCTCGGAGGGGCCGAGGTCCTCTTCCAGCCCCATTCGGCGCCGATGGTGCGCGGAGTATTCACGACGTCGTACGTGCCGATGACGGGCGAGATCGCGGAGGCCGACCTGGTCGCGCTGTACCGGAAGGCCTATGCCGAGTCGCCGTTCGTGCGGGTCGCGTCGGGAACCTCCAACGTGGCCCATGTCCGCGGATCGAATTTCGCGGATCTCGGCGTCAACGTGCGGGGGCGGACGGCGGTGATTTTCGGCGCGATCGACAACCTCCTCAAGGGCGGCGCGTCGCAGGCGGTCCAATGCATGAACCTGATGCTCGGATTCGACGAAGGCGAAGGGATAAACCAAGCCCCGGCGCTCGTGTAGCGATGACGGATGACAGATGACAGATGACGGATGACCGAGGA
>DATHFI010000375.1:0-4604 GCA_035490275.1 Planctomycetota bacterium | reverse complement strand
CCCCTTCGGATTCCCCAGGAAGCCTTTCAACCGGGGGCGGCGCAGGTCCGCGTCGAAAAGAAGAACGCGACGGCCCTCGAGCGCGAGGACCCGGGCGAGATTGATCGCCACCGTGGATCTCCCCTCCCCGTACTGCGGGCTGAGGACCGCCACGACCTTGGGGCCCGGGAGATCCCGGAGCCGGGTCACGATTTCCGTGCGAAGGCGGCGGAACGACTCGAGCGGCGCGAGGAGCGGATCGTCCTCCGGAAGGAGGGGTTGACCTCTCGTTCTCGCGGAGGCCGGCAACTGGGGGATCGTCGCCAGGAGGTCCAGCGCCAGCGCCGCTTCCGCCTGGCGCGGAGTCGCGATCCGGTCGTCGATCTGCTCGACGACGAGAATCGCCGCCACTCCAAGGAGAAGGCCGAGCACGGCCCCCAGGGCCAGGTAGACGCTGAAGCGCCGGGCCTGCTGCCGGGGCGTCCGCGCCAGGTCCACGACGCGCACGCTTGTCTGGCCCGCGCCCGCGGTCGCCTTGACCTCCCCCTGTTTCTTCAGGTAGGAGCTGTAAAGTTCCCGCGAGGCCGCGACTTCCGCCTCGAGCTTCTTGTAGTCGGAGAGCCGGACCCGCGCCTCCGAGATCTGCTGGTCGAGCTCCTTCTCGTGGGCGAGGAGGTCCTTTTCCTCCTGGTCGACCGCGGCGAGCTCCCGCTCCCGGTTCCGGAACTCCGCCTTCATCGCCCTGCGGATCAAGTCCTGCACGGCGTCGAGCTGGGCCCGAAGCGCCGCCACGGCGGGGTGCTTCTCCTTGAGCGCCGCCGACAGGCGGGCCAGGTCGAGCTCCAGCTCCGTCCGCCGGGCCGTGAGCGCTTCGAGTGAAAACGGGCCCTCGTCCGCGGCGCCCGGTGCGGCCGCCCCGCCCGGGGCCGCCTCCGGCAGGGAAAACGGGTGGTGCCGGATGGAAATCCGCCGGATCCGGAGCTCGGACAGGCGCTCCCAGAGTTTCTTCTTCGCCTCCAGCAGCGCCGAGTACTGCCCCTCCAGATCGGCGAAGCCCATCTTGGCGTGGAAGGCCTGGAGCTGCTGCTCCGACTCGTCCACCTTCTGGCGGATGACCGGGAGCGCCTCGGTGTTCAGGATTTCGAGCGCGCCCGTCTTCAGCTCGCGCAGCCGGCGGTTGGAGTCCTCGATGAAGAGCGCCACCAGCTTGTTCACGATGTCCGGCCCCTTCTCGGGCGTGGGGTGATCGAGCATGATCCGGATAAGGAAGGAAGAGGGGATCGCGTCGATGTTGAGATCTTCGGACAGGCGGCGGACCGGGTCGGGGGCGCTCTTGTAGTCCGCGACGGTGGCCGGCGGGAGCGCCTCAAGGACCTTGGCGAGAAGGCCCGGACGGCGCAACAGCGCCTCCTGGGTCCGGAAGTGGTTTTCCCAGAGCGCCGGGGTGGCCCCCATCGGGTCGCCGCCCCCATAGGGCGAAACCTGCGGCTGGTCCGGGCCGACCTCGATCGTCGCTTCGGACCTGTAGAAGCGCGGCTGGACGAACGCCAGCGCCGCCGCCAGGGTGACGGAGATCCCCAAAATCAGGACCAGGATCCATCCGCGCCGCTGGAGAACGGCGAGGGTCCGAAGCAGGGAGCTCCCCTCCTCCGGCTCCGTTCCATTGGGAATTCGGAACCTCGGTTCGACCGGCCGCGCGTGGTTTCCGTTATTCAAGGTCGCAATCCTTCGACCGGGCTTGGGCCCGGCGCTGCTCAAAGGGATCGGAACGACCGCGGGGTCCCCGCGGCATGGGTTTTTTCGATCGGCCGGCGCGGCGACCCCTGAGCCCGCGCCACGAATTCACCCTCGTGCCAACCCTTTGTACGTCGTGCCTGAGGCATGGGTTACAGCCGCGAGCCCTGCGGGGCCAAATGGCGCGATCCACATGTCTTCAGGGGAATCCTGCGCCATTTTGCGACGGGACCCGGCTGTAACCGGTTGAGCGCGAGGCCGTAAATTGAGAGTGGAGACGAGTCGCGTCGGAGCCGTCCGTCCGGCGGTCGTCCGCCGGGATCTGGGATCGCCACCTCGGTAAGGGGAAAAACCTCCCCATGTGCGGCATCGTCGGGTACGTCGGCCATCGCGAAGCGCGCGAGATTCTCATCGAGGCCCTGAATCGCCTCGAGTATCGCGGGTACGATTCGGCCGGCATCGTCGTCCAGAACGGGCACGGCCTCGTCTCGGAAAAACGGACGGGCAAGATCGCCGTCCTCGAGGAGAGCCTCCAGGGGCGGACCCTCGGCGGCTCGACCGGGCTCGGCCACACGCGCTGGGCCACCCACGGCGGCGTGACCGAGGCGAACGCCCACCCTCACTTTTCGTGCGACCGGAAAATCGCGGTCGTCCACAACGGGATCGTCGAGAACTTCTCGGAACTCCGGAAGGAACTCCAGAAAACCCACGAGTTCCGATCCGATACCGACACCGAGGTGATCCCCCACCTGATCGAGGACCTGTACGACCAGGCCGGGGGCGACATCCTGCGCGCCGTGAGCCTCGCCGTGGAGCGCCTGCGCGGCACCCTGGCGGTCGCGGTCCTCCACGCCGACCACCCGAACTGTCTCTCGGTCGCGCGCGTCAACTGCCCCCTCGTGCTCGGCCTCGGGGAGGGCGAGAACTTCCTCGCCAGCGACATCCCCGCGATTCTGCCGTACACCCGCCGGATCGTACCCCTGGAGGAGCACGAGTTCGCGGTCATCGAGCCCGGAGGAATCCGCATCTTCGACAGGCAGCTCAATTCCCGGTCCCGGCTTCCCCTCCACGTCACCTGGAGTGCCGAAGCGACGGTCAAAAACGGCCATGATCATTTCATGGCCCAGGAGATCGACGCCCAGGCTTACACCATGGCTTCGGAGGTCGAGGCCTGGGACCGGGGCCTCCAGGGGGGCCGGATTCCCGAGGACGTGGACCGCGTCGTCGTCGTGGCGTGCGGCACGGCCTGGAACGCCGGCCTGGTCGGAAAGGTCGCCATCGAAGAGCTGGCCCGGATCCCGGTGGACGTGGAGTTCGCGAGCGAGCTTCGTCACGGGGATTACCCGTTCGGCCCGCGCACGCTGACGCTCGCCATTTCGCAGTCGGGGGAAACCGCCGACACGCTCGCCTCAGTCCGCATGGCGAAGGTGGCGGGCTCCCGGGTGATGGCGATCACGAACGTGAAGGGGAGCACGCTCTCGCGCGAAGCGGACCAGGTCCTGTACATGCGGGCCGGGCCCGAGATCGGCGTGGCGGCGACCAAGTCCTACACGTCGCAGCTCGTGAATGTTCTCTTCCTCGCCCTCCACCTCGGGCTCGCACGGAAGACGCTTCCCCAGTCGCGGTTCGACGAGCTCGTAAGGGCGGCGCGGCTCCTTCCGGCCCACGTGGCGCGCGTGCTGAAGCAGAGTCCGGTCGTCCGCCACTACGCGCGCCGGTTCCAGGAGGGCCATGGTTTCATGTTCATCGGGCGCCGGTACAATCTCGCGACGGCCTACGAGGGGGCGCTCAAGATGAAGGAGATCACGTACTTTCCGGCGGAAGGATACGGCGCGGGCGAGATGAAGCACGGGCCGCTGGCCCTCGTCGACGCGCGCATGGTTTGCGTCGCGGTGGCACCGCGCGGCCGGGTCACGGACAAGATGGTCTCGAATATCCAGGAGGTCCGCGCCCGGGGGGGCCGGGTCTTGAGCGTGGCGACCGAAGGCGATCCGCAGGTGACCGAGGTTTCGGATCACGTGTTCGAGATCCCCGCGTGCGAGGAAATGTTCTCGCCCGTGCTCGCGGTCATCCCGCTCCAGCTCCTGGCCTACCATCGGGCGGTCGCGCTGGGGCGGGATGTAGATCGTCCCCGGAATCTCGCCAAGTCGGTCACGGTGGAATAGTCGGTCCTGCCGGTTCGAAGGTGGAACGCACCGAACAATCGGGCTCGGGAAGGCCCCCGAAATTCCTCGGGCGGGTCCTGGGGATTCTCCTGGCCGCCGGCTCCGTGTCGTTCGCGCCGCAGGACGCTTCGAAAAAGGAGCCGCGCTTCCTCCTCCTTCACGACTGGTATGATAAGAGTCCCGCCTCGACGCCCGCGTTCATCCGGGAGAACCGCGAATTCCTCGACGCCCGGCCCTTCGACGGGATCGCCGTGTACGTCCGGACGCCGGACCAATCGCTGAACGTGAGCACCTCGATCCTGTCGGAGAAGATGCTCGGCTATTCCGAGATCGCGGACGCCCTCGCGCCGCTGAAAGGGCTCGCTTTCCGCCACTTGACCGAGAATTTCGCCGCGGTCATCGGGGGACGTCCCCCTGATTTCATGGACGACTGGTCCGCTCCCATCGTGAATTTCGCGCACCTCGCGCGGGCGGCCCGACAGGCGGGGCTCAAGGGGATTTATTTCGACAACGAGATGTACTACGCCCCGTGGGCCGATTACCCGAAAGGGGTGCGCCATCCCGAGAAGTCCCTCGCGGACTACCAGGACCGGGCCCGACTTCGGGGGCGCGAGGTGATGCAGGCGATGGTGGCCCAGTTCCCGGAGATCACGATCCTCCTGCTGCACGGGCCGTACATCTCGGAGCCCCGGGCGCCGGCCCCGCTCTTCCCGCAGCTGCAGTCGA
>DATHFI010000374.1:0-4726 GCA_035490275.1 Planctomycetota bacterium | reverse complement strand
ATTCATCAAGAGTCCGGGGGATTTCCAGCTGAACGGATCTCCGGCCTGACCGCTACGGCAGGAGAATCACCAACTTCGCGGCCGCCGGATCTTTCAGCGCGGCCAAAAGCGCCGCCGCCTTCGCCTTGCGCCCCATGAGGTGATGCGCCAGGGCCACGGCGAGCGAGCCCGTCCCGTCCGTACCGACGGTCAGCTTCGCCTCGAATCGCGCCCGCTCCTTCGGCGTCCGGAACAGATCGTCGATCTTCAGCGCGGCGACCTCCTCCGCGCCCCGAAGGATGTCAAGCGCCGATCGCACCGCCTTGTCCGCGTTGCGCAAATCCCCGGCCGCCACGAGCGCCAGGGCCATGTGAAGCTGGGCGGGCCCGTATTTCAAATCGGCCGACACGGCCTTCTTGAAGCTCTCGAGCGCTCCGGCCGCGTCCCCAGCCCGCCAGCGGGCGCGTCCCTCGCTGATCGCCGCCTCCGATTCCACCCTCGGGGTGCGGGGCGGCGCCTCGTCGCGACCTCCCGACGTGTCGTAGGGCCAGCGGTACCTGAAGGTCGAGGCCGGGTCGAAGTCGCCGGGGTTCGATCCGAAGCCAAGCGGTCTCACGGTCGGAGCCAGGTCGTCGGCGAGGTACGTGAAGGTCGGCCGGACGACGGGCCAGCCGTAATAGAAGACGCCGTAGTCGCCGAGGTAGGCGCCGAACGAGGTGCGGACATGCACGACCACGGTCCGGCGCGGGCGTCTTCCCGGGTCGGCTTGCGCTTCAGCGGACGGAACGGCCGCGAAGATGACGAATGCGGCGACGAACGCTCGGAGGACGGACATAACTCGCTCCTCCTGACTCTTCACCTAGTTTAACTCCAATTTCAGGCCCCTGACTCCCTCAATCTGAAGGAAGGGCTCGAATCGGAGTTCGGGTTGGACACGGACAACCGGAGATCAGGGTTCGTCGGTGGGCGGTTTGGGGAAGGTGATCTTGAAAGGGCCGAACCAGACGTCCCGATGGGGACTGCCGCCTTCGTAGTGATAAACATACGTGTAGGCGTCGTTGTCCCAATAGGCGACCTCGGTGATCGCGTGGACCATCTCAGGCGGATCTTCCCACAGGACCATGCGCCAGAGCTCCTTTTCGTCTTTCGCCCGGACCGCCTCCATTCCGTACTTGTCCAGCTTGATCTCCGCGGGAGACTCGGGCCGGCCCTCTTCGAGCTTGTAGCGCAGCATCCGTCGTTCCCGGACGTCGTTGACGACGGCCGCGTGAATCTGGCGCTTGCCGGGAGGCGCCTTGAGATCCTCCTCCGTGAGGCCCCGGACCCCGAGGTGCGGATTGTCAAACGCCATGTCGCAGCCCGCGGCGGCGACCGCCAGCAGGGCCACCAAGATCCAGCGCTTCATAATCGCGTTTCCGCCTTCAGGGGGGCGTCGTCTTCCGCGCCATGTTGATACGCAGGGGGCCGAACCAGACATCGCGATGCGGATGGCCGCCCTCGTAGTGGTAATAATAAGCCGTCACTTCGTTGTCCCAGAACGCCGTTTCGACGGTCGGGTCGACTCTGTCCGCCGGATCCTCTCTCAGGATCACCCGCACGAGCCGTTTCCCGTCGCGGGCGCGGGTGGCCTCCAAGCCGAAATTGTCGAGGCGGATTTCAGGCGGAATCGTGGCCCGCCCCTCATCGAGTTTCGTAAGGAGCATGCGCCGCTCGCGCACGTCCCCGATGATCGCGGATTTTACTTCGGACTCGCCAGGCGGCGCCTTGAGTTCGTCCTCGGAAAACTGCCGCACCTGCAGGTCCGGGTCGTCGAACGTGATTTCGCAGCCCGCGGCGGCGACCGCCGGCAGGGCCGCCAGGATCCAGCGCTTCATACCCGCGTTTCCGCCTTCCACCCGAGGAGATCCTTCCGCGCCTTCAGGACGGGATCAACCTCGTCCTCGAGGAATTCCTTCACCTGCTCCGGGGCGCGCCCCACGTGGCGCGACGGGTCGAGCAGTCCGTCGAGGCGTCCCTTCACCTTGCGGAACGCCCCGTCATTCTTAAGACGCTCGAAAAGGTCGTTTTCCTCGCCCCGCATCACGCGCTCCGCGGCCTCCATCGAGTGCTTCCGGATCCGCTCGTGCAGGTCCTGCCGGTCTCCCCCCTCCTTCGCGGACGCCGTCAGGATGTCCTCCGAGGCGATGAACGGCAGCTCCTGCCGCACGTGCCTCCGCACGACCTCCTTGTTGACGGCGGGATTCGACGCCACCTCGTGGTACAGCACGAGGATTGCGTCGACAGCGAGGAACGCCTCCGGGGTGGCGATCCTCTTTCCCGCCGAGTCGTCCAGCGTCCGCTCGAAGCCCTGCGACGCCGCCGTGAACGCCGCGTTCTGGGCGAGGGAGATGACGAGCCGCGCGAGCGACGTGATCCGCTCGCACTTCATCGGGTTGCGCTTGTACGCCATCGTGCTCGACCCGACCTGGTCCTCCCCGAAGGGCTCCTGGATCTGGCGGAAGGTCTGCAGGAGGCGCATGTCGTGGGCGAACTTGTGGGCCGATTCCGCGATCCTCGAGAGGGTCGCGTGGACCTGAGCGTCGACCTTGCGCGTGTAGGTCTGCCCGCTGACGAGCCACGCGCGGTCGAATCCCATCCGGCGCGCGATCAGCTCGTCGAGCTTCCTGACTTTTCCGGAATCCCCATCGAAGAGCGAGAGGAAGTTCGCTTGCGTGCCCGTCGTGCCCTTCGCGCCGAGAAACCGCAGGCCCGCGCGGCGCGCCTCCAGCTCCTCGAGGTCGAGCAGGAGATCCTGGAGCCAGAGCGTCGCGCGCTTCCCGATCGTGGTGAACTGCGCGGGCTGGAGGTGCGTGTAGCCCACGGTCGGCTCGTCGGCCCACCGGCGGGCGAATTCGGCGAGGACGGCGATCACGTTGACAAGCTCGCGCCGGACCAGGTCGAGGGCGTCTCGAAGGACGACCAGGTCGGCATTGTCGACCACGTACATGCTCGTGGCGCCGAGGTGGATGATCGGCCTTGCCTTCGGGCAGAGGTCGCCCCACGCGTGGATGTGGGCCATGACGTCGTGGCGCAGGCGTTTTTCGTAGCGGGCGACGGCCTCGTAATCGATGTCGTCGGCGTGCTTCTTGAGCTCCGCGATCTGGACCGGCGAGATGTCCACGCCGAGGTCCCGCTGGGATTCCGCGAGGGCGATCCAGAGCCTCCGCCACGTCCGGAACTTGGTGTCATTCGGGAAGAGCCGGAGCATCTCAGGCGTCGAGTAACGCTCGACGAAGGGCGATTCGTAGGTGTCGCGGCTCATTCTTTCCATACCCGGTACTTGTTCGCGAGGCGGAACAGGTTCGCGCCGTTGACCACGGCGTGGGTCACGGCCGGGGCCACGAGCGACCCGGTCCACATCCGCTCGGCCGCCAGGACCGCCCCCGCCGCGAGGGCGAGGAAGGGCCACAGGCGGAACGACCAGTTTACAGGCCAGTGGACCACCGCGAAAAGGATGGTCGACAGCACGGGCCCCGCCGCCTGGTGCATGGCCCCGCGGAAGAGGAATTCCTCGGCGACACCGCTCAGCAGCGCGAGGTAGAGGATCTCCCCGGTCCGCTGGCCGCCGAGGATCCAGCCGAACTCGCGTTCGAGCTCCCGCGCCGGGCCCCAACCGCGGGGAAGCAGGGTCCACGCGCCCGTCAGGGCGACGCCGCCGCCGAGCCCCACCGCGAGATCTCGAACCCAAGAGGCCGGGGTCCACAGGGCGATGGGATCCTTATGCGCCCCGACGGTGAGCCAGATCCACGCCGCGGCCGCGATGAACCCGTAGAAGAGGGTCGCGAAGAAGGGCGTGACGCGCCGCTCAAGCTGAACTTGGGGTTGAATGGCCGACGGACGCCCTGTCCCCGACGGTGGAGATTCACTCATGGGCAGATTGCCGATTCCCGATAGCGGATTGCCGGCCCCGCCTTTGCAATCGGGAATCAGAAATCGGCAATCTCAGTCGAGGGTAATGGGCTCTCATGCCCTGGCAATCCGGGTTTTCATCTCCGTCTTCCTTTCTGCTCATACGCGTCCACGATGCGCTGGACCAGCGGGTGGCGGACGATGTCGGCCCGCGTCAGGTGGACGAAGGAGATTCCCGGGATGCCCTTGAGGATGTCGCGGATCTCGACAAGGCCGCTTGTCTTCCCCACCGGGAGGTCGATCTGGGTGATGTCGCCCGTGACGACGATCTTGGACCGGCCCCCCATGCGGGTCAGGAACATCTTCATCTGCTCGCTCGTCGTGTTCTGCGCCTCGTCGAGGATGATGAAGGCCTCGTCGAGCGTCCGGCCCCGCATGTAGGCGAGCGGCACGATTTCCACGACGTCCCCCGCGATCAGCCGCGCGAGCTGGCCGAATTCGAGGAAGGCGTTGAGCGAATCGTAGATCGGCCGCAGGTAGGGGTTGACCTTGGCCTGGATGTCGCCGGGGAGGAAGCCGAGCCGCTCCCCCGCCTCGACCGCGGGCCGCACGAGCACGATTCTCCGCACCTGCCCCGCCTTCAGCCGCTGGACCGCCTTCGCCACGGCGAGAAACGTTTTTCCCGTCCCGGCGGGGCCGATGGAAAAGACGATGTCGTTGGTGTCGATCTCCGCGAGGTAGTTCTTCTGCCCCTCGGATTTCGCCTCAACCTCCGCGAACCGGCGGAAGATCGCCCCCGGCACGTGGCCGCCGGGGACGGCCTCGCGCGACTTGGAGCGCGGCTCCAGGACCTGTTCCA
>DATHFI010000373.1:0-3701 GCA_035490275.1 Planctomycetota bacterium | reverse complement strand
CGTGACGCGTGATGTGGTTGGACCCGCGTCAGCGCTGCACCGTTTTCGCGGGCTGTGCGCTCAATCACGCGCAACGCCTCCGGCGCAGCCGTTGCCGTGACGACCGGCACGCCGGGCTTGATGATGCCCGCCTTCTCCGACGCGATCGCCCCCAGCGTCGTCCCGAGGCGGTCGGTGTGATCGAAGTCGATCCGGGCGATCCCGCACGCCGACGGGCGGATCAGGTTCGTGGCGTCAAGGCGTCCGCCGAGTCCCACCTCGATGACCGCCATCCCGACGCGCCGTTCCGCGAAGAGGACAAACGCCGCCGCGGTCATGATCTCGAAGTAGGTCGGCCGGAGCCGGTCGAGCGCGCGGCGCATCCGGTTCAGAGTCCGGACGAAGAGCGCCTCGGGGATCGGCGCACCGTCGAGCCGGATCCGTTCGAGCATGTGGACGAGGTGGGGCGAGGTGTAGAGGCCGGTGCGGAGTCCATGCGCCCGAAAGATGGACTCTGCAAAGTGCGCCGTCGATCCCTTCCCCTTCGTCCCCGCGATGTGAACCGAGGGGAAGCCGCGCTCCGGGTGGTCGAGCGCGTCGAGAAGGCGCGCCATGCGGCGCAGGTCGTACGGTTGACCCGCGTATCGACCTCCCGTCATCCGCTCGTAGTCGGTGAAGCGGGCAAGATAGTCGACGGCTTGCGAGAAAGTACGGAAGGGCATGGCGCGACTGTACGGGCGGAGGCCGAGGTGGTCAAATAGGCGCGCCCATGAAAGAACATTCCATGATGCTCCTGACCCTCGCGCTCTTCGCGGCCATCCCCGGTCAGGATCCTCCGAAGGCCGAGATCGGCTGGAAGCTGAAGAAGGGGGATAAATTCCGATGCGAGGCGGGCCTTACCCAGTCCGGGACGATGGGCGATGTCGTCTTCAAGAGCATCCTGTTCTTTAACCTCGGGCTCGAAATCGGCGACACGGGCAAGGACGGCCTGGTCGAGGCCAAGGCCACGTACGAGCGAATCCGGTTCACCTTGAGCAGCCACAACGACAAGGACAGGATCCTGGATTCCGATCGAGAGGAGGACCGGTCGATCGACCCGGACAAGCGCGTGGTGCTGCATCTCAAGGGCAGGACGATCTCCCTCATGTTCGGATCGAAAGGCCTCTCGCGAGTGAGCGGACTGGGGGATGCCTTTCGCGAGGCCTACAAATCGATCGGGCAAACCGACAACAAGGTTTCCGCCAAGTCCGAACAGCTGGCCATTGCGCTGGAGCAGGTTCTGAAGATCAACTTCCCGGGAGCCCCCGATTCAGCGGTCTCCGCCGGGGAAGGCTGGCCCGAATCGTTGAGCTTCGAGCGGATGTCCCTTCGCGGCGCGACGATCAAGGATCTCGCGAAGGTGAAAAGCCTCGAAAAGGGTCGGGCTATCGTCGACCACAAGCTGACGATCGAACTCGCCACCGAACGGAGGGCCGGGATCGAGGAAGTGACGGGAGAAGGGACAACCCTCTGGGACCTTGAGCGGGGCCTGCCCGTGTCCCACGAGATCGTCATCAAGGTCCGCGGCAAGGAGATCGACCAGAAGCGCTTCGAAGAGCACCGGTTCACGCTGAAGCTGGAGCCGCGCGAAAAGAAGTAGCCGGCGCCGCCAGATTTGTATCTATTTGACACTGATAGTATCTCTGTGATACACTTATGGCATGAAGGCGGCCTCCAGGGTCCGGACGGACGACGCCCGGGAGCGCGTGGCGCTTCTCCATCTCGCCTGCGGACGCCATTCCGCCGTCACGCTCGCGCGGACGCTGCGCGTCTCGAGGATCACCGCGTTCCGGATCATCCAGGCCCTGAGGCGGCGCGGACACCGGATCGTCAGCGTCAAGCGCGGCCCGGACTGGTACTTCGAGGTGGCGGATGAAGCCCGGACAGATTCCGCCTGGGCCTCCGATCCCCTGCTTCGGCACGTCGGGTTTGCGCGAAGCCGCCGGCGGAGGGGGGAATCGGTCGACGACGCCCTCTACGGACGCGACGCGTGACCCGCTGGATCCTCGCCGACACCAGCGCGATCGTCGGACTTTTCCTCCGGGACGACGAGTGGCACGACCCGGCCCGGGGGGTGCTGGAGAGCCTCAAAGCGGACCGTCGCCGCATGCTGGCCACGTCCGACATCTTTGATGAGACCGTCACCGCGATCCGACGGTGGGCGGGTTATCGCCCCTCGATCGAGGCGGGCGAGGCGCTCAGGACCAGCCGCCTGGTCACCGTCGTTCCGGTCGACGACGCTGCGCGCGAGGCGGCGTGGCGGCTCTTCCGCAAGCTGAACGAGCCCCATCTCTCATTGACGGATTGCACGTCGTTCGCCGTCATGGAGCGCTTCGGCATCAAGGAGGCCTTCACGTTCGACGCCCATTTCCGCCGGGCGGGCTTCGACGTCCTGCCCCGGCCGGCCGCCCATTAAGTTTCGCGCCGGAAACGGACGATAGGTCACCATGAGGATAATGGGCATGGAGAGACTCCGCCTGCTGGTTCTTTCGCTCGCGGTTGCATCCGGGTGCACGTCCAATCCATCACGATTGTCGGAACTCCGCGAATTCAGGTTCAAAGGGAAGCCGATTTCCGCTGCCGCTGTTCATGCGCTGCTGACCGAATGGAGCGACTTCCTACCCGCGGTGGCAGCGGTCGACTTGGAGGGGTTTACCGACAGCGAGGTTCATAACTATCCCAATGAACAAATGGGCACCTTCGTTGCCTATCACCCCGGCGAACGAAAATATGAGAATCCGGGGACCTTCAAGTACCGGCATCTGGGGGTTTCGAAGCAAGGCGTCCATGTCTTGGAATGGCTCGACAACGGAGGGGGATCGGGGACCATGTACGGAGCCCTACTCGTTAGATTCGAGCAGGATCGGGTATTCGACAGCGGCGAGTGGCGACAGCGAATCCGAATGCTCAGCGTGGGAGAAGTCTGGGATCCTGACCACACGGGGACGTTTCAATTCGATGGCCGTCGCCTGACAGGACGTGACCCCTTCGCCCCTGGGTACCGGATTGATCTTGTTATTGAATAGGTTTCGCCCCGCAATCCGCAATCCGTAATCCGCAATCGCTAGCTTGGTTCAAAGAGCTCGATTAATGCCTCGGCTAACTTCACCCCGCTGGGATCTCCGTCCGCGTAGATGTGAATCGCCTTGTCGTCCACGACGCGGATCTCCCGCGGATGGCGCGACGACAAATCCTTCGCCAGCGCGCGATCCAGATACGTCGCCACCACATACCCCCGCCCGAGCGCCACGCTCGAAAGCTTCCAGCCCCGCGCGAGCTGCTTCACCCGCACCACCTTCATGAAGCTCTCCACCTCCGCCGGCGGCGGCCCGTAGCGGTCCGCGAGATCCGCGCGCGCCGCGTCCAAGTCCCCCGACCCCACGATCATCCGGTACGCCTCCACCCGCGACCGCAAATCCCCGATGTACGTCGCCGGAATGTGCGCCTCGAATCCGAGGTCCACCCCCGTCTCGGGCAGCTCCTCCACCGCCTCTTTCCGCCGACGCTTCGCCTCGCGCTCCAGCATCTTCAAGTAGAGGTCGTACCCCACCGCCGCGATGTGGCCGTGCTGCTCCCGCCCCAGCAGATTTCCGACCCCGCGGATCTCGAGGTCGCGCATCGCGATCCGGAACCCGCTCCCGAGCTCGCTGAACTCCTCGATCGCCTTCAGCCGCTTCCGCGCC
>DATHFI010000372.1:0-6899 GCA_035490275.1 Planctomycetota bacterium | reverse complement strand
TACCAAAGTCCTTTCGAGGGCGAATCAGACGAGTTTGACGATCTCGCCCGTGGGCCTGAGGAGTTTGATGGCGATCCGGAAGGTCTCGAGCCGTTTCTTCACGGTGAACTCGTTTCCTTCGGCGTCCTCCTCGGTCTCCTCCGATTCGACGATGTGCTTTTCCGGCCGGCCCACCACGATGTGGCGGTCCGCTCCGGTGCCGACGATGCCGTTCAGGCGACCGGCGGCGAGCAGCAATCCCAGATGCCCCACGTGAAGGGGCGTCGGGGGGCTTGCAAGCTCCCCGACCTCACCGGCTTCGACGAGCGTCGAGAGCCGTCCCCAGAGGGGGGATTGAGCGAGGAGTTTGGACAGGTCCTCAAGCGAGACTTCCCGCTTGTGGAGGATGGCCTCCGGCGTGGAAGGAATCGAGAACCGTGGAACGGGATTCTCCGGAAGTTCCTTGAGGTTCTCTTCGGACGCCGCTTCCAGGAGTTTCTTCGCGCCTTCCGACGAATCAGTCGGCCAGTCGCTCTTGCGTCCGAGGACCGCGATCTGCCCGAAATCCCCGTACTCGGGGTCCGGAAACCGGAAGACCTCGATTCTCGAGAAGTTGGCGGCCAGGAGGCTCGCCACGTCCCGGGTGAGGCGCTTCGCGGGGACGATGTAGATCAGGATCCCCTCGCGCGCGAGCGTCCCGAAGGTGTCGCGGAGGAACGTGAGTTCCTTCCGCTCCCCTTCGTTGTTGTCGTACGGGGGATTGAGGAAGAGGAGTCCCATCGATTCGGCGGGAATTTCAACATGCTCGTATCCGGCGTGGATGACGCGGTCGAGCCTTCCCTTGGCTTCCTCGGCGCGCTTCGCGTCGAGCTCGATGCCGTACGTGACGGCGTTTTCACCCTCGCAAAGGGACTTGAGGGCGCGGCCCTCGCCGCAGCAGGGGTCGAGGACTCCCGCCTTGCTGTAAGGAGGGAACGAGACGAGTTCGCTCAGGCGTCCGACCACCTTCTCGGGGGTCGGGTAGTAGCCCATCTTGACCTGTCCGGCCAAGCGCATGGCTTGTTTCCTTTCCTAGAACCAGGAGGCGAAGAGCAGTTCCTCGCCCGTTTGAGCGCAATGCCTTACCAAGGCCAGCGCCTGCCGGAATTCCGCCATCGGCCCGTGGTGGCGATGGCGATGACGGATCGCGCTGCGCACGGCTTCCGGGGCATTGCCCCGGTAGCAGCAGTCGATCCACTCACAGTAGTTGGGCCTGCCGCAAGCTGCGTCGGCGACGATCTTGGCCGCCAAACCGGGCGCGGCATAGCCCAGCGACTCCGCAATGACATGGGCGGTGATCCTCGGCCAGCGGCGCAGGACCTCCTGCCTGTCGGGATTCGTTTTGGGCATCGTTCGATCCCATGAAGGAATGAGATCGGGGCGGCTCCCCGGTGAAGGAGAGCCGCCCCGTCCGTGAAGTTTGACCTTCGTTCGCGGCCGGCTTACGCCGCCGCCTCGACGGGCTCCGGAGCTTCCTTCTTGACCCACTCGTCGATCGTCGCGCTCGTCTCGGCGATCGTCGTGAGTCCGTTCAGGACCTCGCAGAGGGTCTTGGTCCCGCCCTGCTCCTGGAGGATCATGAAAAGCTTCCTCCACTGCGGCCAGGTGCACCTCCCCTTGTCCACGGGGAGGTTCTTCTTGAGATCCTCGATCTTCCCGACGATCTCATCCCCGGCGAGAGCCGCCTGGGTGACCTTCTGGTCGCGTCGGAAGAGGAGGTAGGCGTAGAAGGCGATCTGGCCCGCCGTGGGCGGGGCCGACGGATCGACCTTCCGCTTCTTCCAGCGGCCGTAGTAGTGACGGCCGCTCGGGTTGGAGGCCGCTCGCGGCGAGGGAGTCTCCTCTTCGGGAGCTCTCTCCGGCTGGGCCTGGGATCTGTTGGCCGCAGGCTTGCCGAAGCACATGAGAACGCCGCGCGCGTTCTGCCCGCGCTCGTTCGTCGATTCGATCCTCATGCGATCCTTGAAGAGGATCAGCTTGACGACATCCCCGATCGCGGCCGCGCCGAGGATCTTGTTGAGGTTGTCGGTCTTGAACGCGAGGGCGATCGAGTCGCCCTTCCCGAAGATGCCGTCGTTCCGGTACTCGGGGAACGTGCCCTCCACGGGCTCGACCTCGGTGGAAACGGACTTCTTCTCGTCCGAAGCCGCGAGGATCGCGGGCTTGCCGGACGGACTCGAGGCGAGGGCGGCGCCCCACTTGGCGGCCTTCGCGGCCTCCAGGGCGGCCTTCGCGGGCAGGACGAACGGCTCCTGGTCTTCGCCGGCGAGTTCCATGCCGCCGGTCGGGAACGGAGCCTCGGTCTCCTTGGGCGCGGAGATCTCGACGAGAATCGCGCCGTTGGAGGCGGCGGTGACCTTCCGCTTGGGATCGACGTAGACGCCCGTGAGCGCCAGTCGGGAAGGCTCGGTGCTCGCGATCTTCGCGAGGTTGAGGTTTTCCTTCGAAAGGAGCATGCGTAGATGTGTCCTTAAGATGCCGGTCCCCCGGCCGGATGGCGGGGGACCGGAGTGTTGTTCAGCTCGTTCTTTGGACTACGAGCCTTGCGTGGAGCCGCGGGAGCCCGTCAGCTGGTAGCCGCCGAAGAAGACGATGAGCTTCGAGGCTTCCCCGGGCGAGAGCTCCTGGAACGACTTCCCGAACCGTCGCGAGGCGAGGGAATTGAGCTCCTCGCTCGTCCACCCCTCCTTCAGGGCCAGGTCTTCCGCATACTTGAGGGCTTCCGGCGTCGCCAGACGTCCCTCTTCGGCGGAAGGCGCGGACTCGTCGGAAGGGTCGCTCTCTCCGTCCTGACCGAGGAGCCCGGCCTCTTCGGCCTTCTGGGGCTCCGGACTGGACGGAGGAGGCTTGCTGGGCGCTCCGCCCTTGGCGGGCGCCGGGGTCTTCGACTCCTCGGCCGTCGAGACGGAGCGGATGAACCACTTGCCGTCCCGGGTGGACCAGACGAGGGTCAGTTCGACCCTTCGTCCAACCGCGTCCTTGCCGGGGCGTTCGCCCTTGAAGGTGCGGCCGTAGTTGTGCCAGGCGTCGGCGATTTTCACGCCGCCCTTGTTCGCGGCCTCGACCGGACCGGTGACGGTCTTGGTCTTCGCGCCGCCTTGGACGGATGACTGTGTCATCCAAATCCTCCATAGTTCAGGTCGGCGACGATTTTCTAAAGCCACCGCCTGAGGTCGATCCCATCGGTAAGGATTGGGATCACAAAGAGCCCTCGGGGTGTCTCCGTTTGAGATTCCCCGGGGCCGTCACGCTGCGAACGAGAACTCCCGAAGTGGGAGGAACCGCGGCCTCCCCAGCATCACTGCGGGGGGAGTGGGCGGAAGCCAGAGGACTTTGAGATACCGCGGGGAGACGATCGTCTGGGGATTCCCGTCGATCCTCCTCATCGCGGCGAACCTCCAGGACTTCTTGGATTTCACCAAGGTCCCGGGCCGAAAGACGTTGGACCAGGCGATCCTCCCCGTGTAGGGACCATCGGGGAGAATGACCGCCCAGTGTAGATGGCGTCCCTCGCAGAGGTAAACCAAGGGGACCTCGCGGGGGCGCTCGTGGATCCGTTTCGGGAGCCTTCCTTCGGCTCCCTCGTAGAGGCGCCCGAAGGCGCCGATCAGGAAGTAGAAGAGCGAACGCCGGCTTGGCGCACGCATGGGAAACACTCCCCGCCCTGGGGGCGATGTAATGACGCCGCCCCTCATCGGAGAGGCGGCGTCGGGTTTCGGTGAGGAAACTCCGCCGCCTCGAATCCGATGATCGAGGATGCGAGAACGATGGGGGGAAGTCAGTTACTTTGGAACAGGTCTCCCGCCCTAAACGATATTCGAGAGGGCGGCGAGAGCGACTTGGACGACGAGAAGAACGACGAGCCAGCGGAGGGTGGAGACGTGCTCCTTCGCGGTTCGATCGGACAGGACAGTGATCCGATCCGACAACTCAAGGCGCGTCTTCGCACTCTCTTCGGAAAGCCGTCGCTCGAACCTCTGGACGCAGAGTTCCACGATTTCGCCCTTCGAATTCTCGAAATGGTCGTTCATGATCTGCACCAGCGCCGTGCAACCGTCCTCCCCGAGCTTCAGTCGAAGCGACCGGGGGATATCGATCAGCATGCCTGCCTCCACTTACGATACCGGGTTCACCCGGTGGATTTCAACGGGTTCAGCACGGAGCGTTCGTCCGGTGAGCCCACCCTTGGATGGAAAGACAGCGCCAGATGTCGCTCGACCAGCTGCCAGCCCCGCGCGGCCGCCTCGTTGAGGTCCGACGCGTGGAGATGACGCAGAATGGCGACGCCATCGATGCCGGCCATGCGACCGGCCTGGATGCGCTCCGCAAATGCGCGGGCGCGAAGACGCTTGCGGAGGATCTTCGACAGGGCCAGGGGGTCGGCCTTGGCCAAATGCGGCCAAAGCTGCCGGTCCCAGCCCCAAAGAGGCACTTCCTCCTTGTGATCGATCGGCCAGGCGATGTCGCCTGGAAGATCGATGAAGGATTCACGAACTGACATGGCTAACCCGCCTTTCTCCAGCGGTCGCCGTCCTTCCGGTACCCGAGGCCCCGGGCCAGCTCCGAGAGCTGCGTGCGGGCGGCCTCGACAGTGTCCCGGCCCTGGGTCTCCCACGAAG
This sequence comes from Planctomycetota bacterium, assembly GCA_035490275.1. GTDB lineage: Bacteria > Planctomycetota > MHYJ01 > MHYJ01 > JACPRB01 > DASRJF01. The sequence continues at coordinate 2,262 of DATHFI010000372.1, read as the reverse complement.
TGATGGCGAGGACCTGGATGGCGTCCTCGCGGTTCGTCGGATGACGCATGAGGAACGGGAATTCGCGATCGGCCAGCTCCAAGAGAGGAGCGGACACCATGAAAAGAACCTCCCCGCCGCAAAGGGCGGAAACGAGCCGTCCTCCCTGCCCGGGGGGCGGCGAAAAATAACGCCACCCCGCGGAGCAGCGCGGGGAAAGGAACGCGACAGGTCCGGTACTTGGGCACCGGACCGCTTCAACTGAACCGCACCCGTCGTCGAAGCGACGGGGCGATTACAAGCGCCCGAGGTGATCGGGCGCGTCTCGTGATGAAGGTCGTCGGCCGCTCACGCGAAGGAGAGCGACCGGCAGGACCTTGCAAAACCCCCAACTCCGACAGGCTGTCGCCTGCGGCGGGGTGAATGTGAAAAACGAGAAAGTTTAAAAAGTGTAGTTGTTGTGTGTTTGTTTCTGTCGCTAATTGCCCAATTGTAAAAGAACGATGCGCTCTGCGGCGGTTGGATCACCGCCGCGAGCGCGGGGAGATCCCCCGCGAGACGTCGGGAAACGAGTCCGTCGGTCTCCATGCGGGGGAAATCTCCGCGCTCCCCTTGCTAGCGCCCACGCCGGCCCTTTTTCCTTCGGGACCGGCAGTGCTTCGCTCGGGAAGACGCGCTTGTCCGGCCGTGCCCCATTTGGTTGGGGACCGGGGCCCGCCCCGCCGCCCTTCTTGGAGGACGCGCGGAAATCTCCCGATCGGGCTTTATGACACCGGTGGGTGAAAGGACCCCGCACGAACTAATGCGTGCGCGCGATGGGCGCCGATCGGGAGAAGTCTTCACGCCCTCCGGGGACGCCTCGGGGATTCCTTCAGGATGGCACTTCGGAGATCGCGCCTGAAGCGGGCGGCCTCGAAGTGCCCGGCGGGAAGAGAAAGAACCAGGTTCAGTCTCCTCGCCGCTTCCCGTATGGCTGGTTCCCTGTACGAGCGCCACGGAAGGGGGCGGTCGGGATTACCGGGACCTTGTCCCTGCGCCATCCCTTCTCCTTCCCGGGCCTGTGCAACCGCCGCGAAGGGCGTTCGTTCCACCTCCGTCCAGCGGTCGGGGCGCCCGGACGAAGATCGCTGGATCGCGAACTTCGTCGGGACGCCCCGGAGCCGCTTCGGGAGCCGCGGCTGGCGCCGCGGATGGGGGAAGAGAGCCCGGGAGAGGAGCCGGTCAGACGCCGGGACGGACCCCGGAATCCGGACAAGCGAACCGCTTCTCAAAGAACGAAAACGAGAGAATTATTCGGGCCGGTCAGGCCGCGCCTTCGGTTTCTCCGTCCCCTTCATGCCCCTCGACTTCGAATACGGCCTCGGGCAGCGACTCGGACTCCACGGGAGGCGCGGGCGGAGGAGCCGCCTGGGCCTTCGGTTTCACCGGCGGCTTCGGGGTCATCGGTGCCCTCGGTGCCGCCGCGGGCTTGGCCGGGTACTTCCTTGTTTCAGGGGATGCCCAGATCCCGCAGGACCGGGCGATCTTCTCAAGGACCTTCTCAAGAGCCCTCACACCGGCCCAGAACTCGTCGAAACTCTGGATCAGCTCCTGGGCCTTGTTCGTGCGTTCTTCGATCGAGAGATCCCGCCGCCTCATTCCGAGCGTCGAGCGGGGAAAGACCTGCTCGACCACCTGAGCCAGGTCAAGGACCTTGTGGGTTTCCGGCGAGGTCGCCAGGATCGGCCGGATCTTGTGCCACTGCGCCCGGGGCGTACGCTCCAGGATCGTCTTGAGGAGCCATGGAAGCTCCGCCCAACGGAGGAGCTTCTCGTCCACCCTTCCTGCCGCTTCCGTCGGCCTCGACTCTGGGTTCATTCCGCTTCCTTTCACGCTCGGGCTCTTATGGCCTGGCCCAACTGTCGGATCGAGATGATCCGCTCGATCCTGAGGATCTTCCGGACGAGCCCCAGGAGAATCGGGCCTTGGGCCCGTTCGTCCAATCCGGCCCCCCGAAGTACGGCCCGGACGATGCAGGGCCGGACCGGGACGGCCTCACCCGATTCGAAGAGCTCGCCGTCCCTCACTTCCCAACCCCTTGCCTGTTCTGCGTTCGTCATTCTTCTCATCCCATAGGCAAGGAAGGGGGCGAAGGCCAAAAGCGTTGTATTCAATCGTTCGATTTCGCGTTTTTTTCTTTAAGCGGCGGATTCCGTACAAGGGTTTCGCGACTCGCCCCCTTCCTTGCTTGTGAGGAAGGTTGTCAGATGCGAATGGGCTCGAGGCCGGCTTTCAGAGTGGTGA
>DATHFI010000371.1:0-3266 GCA_035490275.1 Planctomycetota bacterium | reverse complement strand
ATGGGCCACCGCGACATTCCGGCTCCCGGAGGCCGCCTTTGCCAACCGCCAGGAAGGGGGATCCGACTTCCGGCTCGTGAGGGAGAAAGGGGGAATTTCCATCCGCTGGATCCAAATCCAGGCCCGGTGAGCGTCACCCATATTAGCTTGACGCTCATGGGGGGCCGGATATACTCGGCGCTCGTATCTGGGGGTCCGATTTCCGAGGTGTTTAGGGAGGTATCTGGGATGGCCACAGGCACCGTCAAGTGGTTCAACGACCAGAAGGGGTACGGCTTCATCAAGCAGGAGGGGGTGACCGAGGACATTTTCGTCCACCACACAGCGATCAAGATGGAAGGTTTCCGTACGCTCGCGCCGGGTGAAGTCGTCGAATTCGAAATCAAGAAGGACCAGAACGGGCTCAAGGCCATCAACGTGACGCGCACCGGGAAGACGGCCGCCGTGCCGAACGTGCCCCAGGTGTAAAAAAACATTCGCACAAACCCCGGAGCCTCCGCTCCGGGGTTTTTTTTATCGGCCGGGAAGCCGGCCCTCGAGCGGGCACCGCTCGCACCGCGCTTTCGCCCGGCAATGCTCCTTCCCGACTTTGACGATCAGCGCGTGGTACTCGTTGAAGAGCCTTCGATCCGACGCCAGGCTTCTCTCGAAGAGCTCCTTCATCTCGTCGTACTGCGCGTCTTCGGAAAGCAACCCGTGCCGCGTCAGGACTCGCCAGGTGTAGCGGTCCGCCACGAACGTCGGAAGGTCGAAGGCGTACAGGAGGATCGAGTCGGCCGTCTCCGGCCCGATGCCCGGGATCGCGAGGAGTTCCTCGCGCAGGCGGGGGAGGCCGAGTCCGCGGATCTTCCGGACGTCCGCCCCGCGGTCGACGAACCACCGCACGAAGGCCCGGAGGCGGCGCGCCTTCACGCGGAAGGTCCCCGCGGGCCGGATGGCCAGCCCGAGGGTCTCCTCGTCGATCTCGAGCATTCGATCCGGATCGAGAAGCCCGAAGGTCTTGAGCGCGGCGATCGCCTTCTCGACGTTGGCCCATCCGGTGTTCTGCGTGAGGATCGCGCCGACCATGACTTCGAACGGGGAGTCCGCGGGCCACCACTTCTGAGGCCCGTACCGGCGCCGGAGATCGCGGTAGTAGTCGAGCAGGACCTTGCGGGTGGCCGTCACTTCATTCGCCGAAGAGCGCGTCGACGAATTCGTCCGGATTGAACCGGGCCACGTCGGCGGGCGTCTCTCCGAGCCCCACGAACTTGACGGGGATCTTCAGCCGCTCCTTGATCGCGATGACGATGCCCCCCTTCGCCGTGCCGTCGAGCTTGGCCAGGAATAGGCCGGTCACGTTCACGGCGTCGGCGAAGTGCTGGGCCTGCGAGATCGCGTTCTGGCCCGTCGTGGCGTCGAGGACGAGGAGCACCTCGTGGGGCGCGCCGGGGATCTTGCGGGCCGCGACGTTGCGGATCTTCCCCAGCTCCTTCATCAGGTTTTCCTTCGTCTGGAGCCGGCCCGCCGTGTCGACGATGAGGTAGTCCGCCTTGCGCGCGACGGCGGCGTCGGCCGCGTCGAAAACCACGGCCGCGGGGTCGGCTCCCTGGCGGTGCTTGACGATGTCGACGCCGAGCCGTTCGCTCCAGAGCGAAAGCTGCTCGACCGCGGCGGCCCGGAAGGTGTCGCTCGCCGCGAGGATGACGCGCTTCCCCTGCTTCTGGAAGTAGTCGGCGAGTTTCGCGATGGAGGTGGTCTTGCCGACGCCGTTCACCCCGCAGACGAGGATCACGGTGGGGCCCGACGGCGCGTGAAGGAGGTCGACCCCATCTCCGGCGAGCCGCGCCTTGAGATCCTTCTTGAGCCAGTCCAAGACCTGGTCGGCCGTCTTGATCTCGCCCTTCTTGTAGGCGGCGCGGAGCCCGTCGACGATCTTCCGGGTCGCCTCGACGCCGACGTCGGCCCCGATCAGGATCGTTTCCAGCTCCTCGATCGTGGCGTCGTCGAGCGTCCGGAAAACCGAGATCAGCTTCCTGAGGGGGGCGGCGAAGGCCTCGCGGGTCTTCTGCAGGCCCCGCTTGAAGCGGTCGAGGAAGCCGCCTAGAAAACCCATTCTCGATTCTCGATTCTTGATTCTCGGACCTGGAACATGAAGGTCACTCCCGGGCCACATCCCCATCTCGGACCGGCCCTCGCTTCTTTTCCGGGGCGGAGGTGTTCCGGATGTGGTCCAGGATCCCGTTCACGAAGTGGCCGGACTTCTTGGTGCTGTACTTCTTCGCCATGTCGATCGCCTCGTTGATGGTGACGAGCGGCGGGATTTCGTCGAGGTGGAGCAGCTCGAAGGTCGCCATCCTGAGAATATTCCGGTCGATGGCGGCCATGCGCCGGATCTCCCAGTTGCGCGCCGCGCCCTCGATCGTCCGGTCGATCTCGGCGCGACGCTCCCACGTGCCGTCGATGATCCTCCGGGCGAAGTCGAGGATCTCGGGATCCCCCGTCGCGTTCCGGAGGAGCTCGTCCGCGTCCGGCCGGACCTCGTCGCCCCGCAGGTCGAGCTGATACAGGACCTGCAGGGCGAGCTCTCGGGCTTTTGTGCGCTTGCGCATGATGACGATGACTGCTGACGGATGACGGATGACGGGAAGGGCCCGTCATCGGTCATCGGTCATCTGTCATCCACTCAAAGGGTTCTCACCAGGTTCGCCATCTCGATCGCCGACTCGGCGGCCTCGCGCCCCTTGTTTCCCATCTTCGCGCCCGCGCGCTCGATGGCCTGCTCGAGGGAGTCCACCGTGAGGACCCCGAAGATCGCGGGGACGCCGGTGCGGCGCCCGACCTCGGCGATCCCGCGGGCCGTCTCCCGGCAGATGTGCTCGAAGTGGGGCGTCTCGCCCCGGATCACGCACCCCAGCGCGATGATCGCGTCGACGTCGCCGCGCTTCGCGAGACGGCGGGCGGCGGTGGGAATCTCGAAAGCGCCGGGGACCCAGACGAGGTCGACGCGGTCCCGGGAAACTCCGTGGCGCTCCAGGGTGTCGAGGCAGCCTTCGACGAGGTGCTTCGTGACGTACTCGTTGAACCGGCCCGCCACGATGGCGATCCGGCGCCCGCGGCCGTCGGCGCCGCCTCGGAAAACGCGGGGTTTCGCGCGAGCGGGCATAGGGCGGGGATTATACAGCCTCGGCCGAGTGGAATCCTCCGGCGCACGGCTTGAAGCGTCGGCAATCGGCAATCGGAAATCGGAAATCGGCTAAGCGCGGTCCCTCGCCGGGAGTTCGAAG
>DATHFI010000370.1:0-4017 GCA_035490275.1 Planctomycetota bacterium | reverse complement strand
ATAGCGAACCGGGCGCTTTCGGATCATTTCAAGGAAGCGGATGTAGGTCGGCTTCGGGGTGAAGGTCTTCGCCCCAGGCTCGTTGGGCGGGACGTGCATGAAGAGCAGGATGGGCCCTTTCGCGGAGGCCAGCATGCGCTCGACGGCCCCCTCATCAGGCGGGGCCACCGCGTTGTCCACCACGATGATGTCGACGGGTCCCCAGCGGATCGCGAACTGGCGAGGTCCGATGCGATCTTCGAAGAGACCCTCTCCGCCTTTGATGTCGTGATCGCCGGGCGCGACGATGAAGGGGACGTAGAGATCGGCGCGCCTTACCCGGGACTCGGCGAGATCATAGTGCCCTGGGTCCGCATGACCGACCAGGCTGCCCGTGTGAACCGCGAGGTCGACGCCCTCCGCTTTGGCGCGCTCCGCGAGGGCCGCGAAGGCGGCGAGCCCTTTTTGTGTGTCGCCGAAGACGGCGATCCTCGTCGTATCGTCCCTGCGAAGCGGCGGGAGATTCCCGTTGCCGTGAATCCTGGTCCCGATCCGGGCCATCAGGGCCAAAGGCAGGCACCCTAGAATGCACAGGACGAAAAGGACGCCCGCCAGCCACGCCGTCCAGACCAGCCGCCGCTTCATGGACATGATGATAAGCGAATTGGATCAACCGGGATCCTGATACCAACGAGTGAACTCAGTCAGACCCAATGGCCGCAACCGCGGATGAGGGTCATGCCCGACAAGTCATTCAGAGTCATCCACTTTCTCTGCGTGTCCTTGAATTCCCGCGGTCTCTACCGAGGGAGGTCGGTGGCCTGGCCTTCCGCGGGCGTCACTGGCTGGGCGGGGGCGCCCTCCCTCTTGATACGAGCCTCCTCTCCAGCGCGGTATTCGACGATCCGGCTCCGGTCGGCTTCGGCGAGCGCGCGCCGGAGAGCGACCGCATCAAGATCCCGACAGTAAGCCGGCGTTCCGGGCTGCTGCCGCCAGGAGTTGTCCAGATCACCGCCATCGACAGGGTCGAAGCCAAGTTCATCGACAAGGCGATGCACGGCCGCCTTGCCGTCCAACGAATCGCCGGCGACCGAGATAGCGATGCGTCCCGTCGTTCCCTTGGGCGCGCCTTTCCCGAGAAGGCTCTTGGCGAGGATGTTGTTGAACGCCTTGATCACGGGACGCCCGATCTGCCGCGCGACCCACTGGCTGTCCAGCAGGCCCCGGTCGATCTCATCGATGCGGCCATCGCGAAGCTCCGGGTGGTAGTTGCCGGGATCGATCACGACGACGCGGCCCGGCACGTTCGCAAATAGATTCCGCGGAAGATCGGGGAGGGCTTTCGTCGGGATCGAGAGGATCACGATGCCCCCGGCGCTGGCGGCATCGACCACAGAAACGGGCGTCGCGCCGATCCCGGCCGCCAACGCGGCCAGGCTCTCCGGTCCTCTCGAATTCGCGATCGAGACCTGATGTCCTCGCTTGACGAGGAGGCGCGCCAGGGTTCCTCCCACGTTTCCGGCGCCGATGATTCCGATCCGCATGTGAAATTCTCCTGTTGATGAACAGCACATTGATCCGGCGGAGCTCTTCGGCAACGCTGCGGAAGAGGCGTTCCAGATCGGGTAGCTTACCCCGCACGCGGGGCGCCGGAGGGGAAAGAACGCGACGGAATCGGGGCTTTCGGACTCACGGACGGCCGCCCTGACCGGCGCGACGGGTCGGCGACGCCTTGGGAGACGCGAGACCCGCAACAGTCGACTGTGACTTCTTTCTTCGACTCCCGACGCATGACTCACGACTCAGGACTTCTCGGGTACGGTCGTATAATGAAGTGGCCATGAACGCCCTCATCGCGCTGCTGCTCCTCGTGCCCCAGGCGTCGCAGGAAAACCATCGCGCGGTCTACGCGAAAGCGGTCGATTCGGTCGTCGGGATTCGCGTCATGGCGACCCTTGGCGAGCGCTCCGGATCGGGCGTCGTCATTTCTAAGGACGGCTACATCGTCACCTCCTACGCGACGGTTCCCGAAGGGTCGGAGCAAATCCGCGTCTATCTCCACGGGCCCCGACTCCTCATCGGGACGCTCGTCGGCACCTCCCGCGCCCACGAGCTGTCGCTCATCAAGGTCGAGCCCAAGGGCGAGCTGGTCCCCATCGAGTTCGGCGACTCGTCCGAGGTGAAGTCGGGCGACCTCTCCTACACGCTCGGGAACGCCGCCAACTGCATCATCGACAACGACGCCGCCTCCCTCGGCGTCGGCATCATCAGCGGCTCGTACACGCTCCGCGAGGCGAAGGCGAACTCGACGTACACCGGCGCCGTCCTCGAGACGACGGCCGCCGTGAACATCGGCATGGAGGGCTCGCCGCTCCTCGACGGGAAGGGCCGCATGGTGGGATTCGTCACGCTCAATTACTCCCCTTCTCGCTTCCTCGGGAACGCGATCCCCATCAACAAGCTCAAGCCCGTCCTCGAGCGGCTTCGCGGGCCGGAGGCCGGCACGCCGACCCCGACGCCGATCGAGAGCCAGGAACCGGGATACCTCGGCCTGACCGTCGCCGACAAGCAAGGGCACGTGGCCGTCGAGTCCGTCGACACGGGATCTCCCGCCGAACGCGCCGGGCTCTCCAAGGGCGCGGTTCTCAAGGCGCTCGGCGGGGTGAACCTGAAGGACGCCGCCGATTTCCGGTCCCGGCTGAAGGATCTGAAGGAAGGGGACCTCCTCTTCCTCAAGGTCGAGGATGACGGCCAGGTGACGGACATGAAAATCACTCTCGGGAAAAAGGGTCGCTAGGATGCGCCGCGCCGTCATCACACTGGCCCTGATCTGGGGCGCACTTCTCACCCGGGCGCAGGACCCGCTGGCTGAGGAGATGGCCAAGGCCCTCCGGTCGGTCCGCGACTCGGTGGGAAAGTCGGTCGTGGCGATCGAGGTGATCCGCGGCGAGGACCCCGACGGCGAGACGGGCGGCGGCCCGGCCGCCGTCCACCAGGACTACTACAATCGCCCCGACGGACCGGTGACCGGCACGATCATCTCGGCCGACGGCTACATCCTCACGACCGCCTTCAACATTTCCGGCGAGGTGAAGCGGATCACCGTCACGACCCCCGACGGCCGGAGGCACGAGGCGAAGCGCCTGGGGGCGGACCGGAAACTCGACATCGCCCTCCTGAAGATCGAGGCGAAGGATTTACCCGTCCTCAAGCGCGCGAAACCCGGGGACGCGCGGGTGGGCGATTTCGTCTGCGTCGTGGGACGCGGCCCCGACCCGTCCGTCGCGACCGTCAACCAGGGGATCCTGAGCGCGCTCACCCGGTGGAGCGGCACGGGGGTCCAGACGGACGCCGAGGTGAACTACGGGAACGTCGGCGGGCCGCTCGTGACGCTCGGCGGCGAGCTGATCGGGATCACCTCGCACATCCACCCGCGGGCTCCGTGGGGCCAGTCGGGCGGCGTCGGTTTCGCCTCCAAGAACGCGGAGATCGACAAGGTCCTAGAAGACCTGAAGAAGGGAAAGGACATCGCGAAGCCCGTGCAGGGTCCGTGGATCGGCGCCCTGCTTGCCGAGCCGCGCGCGGGCGTCGAAGGCGTTCCGGTCGACCAGATCCTGCCGAACTCCCCGGCGGAGGAGGCCGGGCTCGATTCGGGGGACGTCATCGCCGCGGTCGAGGACAAGCCCGTCAAGAGCATCGACGAGCTCAAGGCGGCGATCGCGAAGAAGAAGATCGGCGACGAGATCGAGCTGACCCTCCGGCGCCTCAAGCGGGACGGAAAGACCTGGGAAGTGAAGAAAATCAAAATCAAACTTGGAGAAAACCCGAACTAGATCAGCTTCGAGCTGCGAGCTCCGAGCTTCGAGCCCGAGAACACAGATGCGCAGAATCACCATGGCAATGATGCTGGCCCTGGCCGGGCTGGCGGCGCGGCAGGAGCCCGGCGGCGCCATCGCCGAGGCGCAGAAGCGGCTGCGCGAGGTCCTCGCGCGCGTCACCCCGGCGTACATCTTCATCGACGGGGGCTCGGGGGTCTGC
>DATHFI010000369.1:0-15361 GCA_035490275.1 Planctomycetota bacterium | reverse complement strand
AGGCGGTCGCCATCCTGATGATTGTCTATCTCATCGCCGTGGTGGTCCTGCCGTACGCGCTGGTCCGTCCCTTCAGGCGACTGGAGCTCGCGTGGGTGGGGGTCGTGGCGGTCGCGCTGGCCGGGTCCGGCGTCGTATATGGCGTGGGCACACGATACCTTCGCGCGCAGTCGATCGCGTGCCGGGTGTCCCTCGTCGAGGGCGGCGGCGTCGCCGGACCGCACATGCGTCACAATTTCTGGTGCCTCTTTTCCGCGGGCGGCGGAGCGGTCTCTCTCTCCTTCGAGGATCCCCCCGTCGTTCCGTTCCCCTTCGGCCGCCACCTCACCCTCCGAGGGGCCGGTTCCCCTTCCGAACCGCTCCACGCGTCATACGATCCCGATATCCAGGTGCGCGCCTTCCCGACGTACGCGCAGGATTCGGTGCTCCTGGAGACGACCGACTCCGTCGTGCTGCCGGGGAGCGTCCGGTTCGAGATCGAATCGGCGGGACCGGACATGCTTCGGGGAAAGATCGCGGCGGACGAATCGCTGCGGCTCCACGACTGCTGGATCATTCACGGCGCGCGCATCATCCGTGTCGCTCCGGGGGCCTTCACGATCCAGGCGATCGAGCCGAACTCCCCGCCTCCTTCGGGTTCCCTCCTCGAGGCGAAGGCATTCGAGGGCGTGACGCGGGCTCTCGAACGCGTGGTCCCCGGCGACCGGGAGCCGGTCCTCCTGTACCGATACGACGGCAATCCGTCGCTCAGGAACTCCGACATCAAGGAGGAGTCCATCCATTACGGGATCGTCGAGCCCGCCCAGTGGAAGGAGAACGTCAAGTCGACGCTCGAGTGGTTCACCTTCCTCCGGTATCCCGCGGAGGACGACTTCAAGGAGCGCGACGTGTTCGAATTCACGCTCCGGGCCCGGGACGTTCCGACCGGGTACCGCATCGCGAGCGTCCGCCTCCGGGACAGCTGGTCCCTGTACGGCGATGTCGAACTGTACAATCGCGAAACCGGGCTCTGGGTGCGCCTGCCGTACTCCTACGTTTCGGACCCGCGCCCCTACATCAACGTGAATCCCTTCGGGGTCGCGACCCTCCACGGTCGGATCCTGACGACGACCCTCAACCAGACGTATCGGCTTCGCAACGCGCGCGGCACCCCCAACGTCTCCGTGGACCTGCGCGCGGACTCGACGCTCAGGAAGGCGGCAGGACCATGATCGTGATCGACCGGTTCGCCAAGTCGTACGACGGCTTCGTCGCCGTGAAGGAGCTGTCGCTGGAGATCCCCAAGGGGGAGATCTTCGGCTTCATCGGCCCGAACGGCGCGGGAAAGACCACCACCTTCCGGTTCCTGGCCACGCTGCTGGAGCCGACCTCGGGCCGGGCCACGATCAACGGATTCGACGTCGCGCGCGAGGTGAACGAGGTGCGCCGCCAGTTCGGCTACATGCCCGACTCCTTCGGCGTCTACAACGGCATGCGCGTGTGGGAATTCCTCGATTTCTTCGCCGTCGCGTACGGCGTCCCGCGCGTCCAGCGCACCCGGCTCATCCACGACTGCCTGGCGCTGGTGGACCTCCACCACAAGCGCAACGACCTGGTCAACGCGCTCTCCCGCGGGATGAAGCAGCGGCTCTGCCTGGCGAAGACGCTCGTCCACGATCCGCCGGTCCTCATCCTGGACGAGCCGGCCTCGGGGCTCGACCCGCGCGCCCGGGTGGAGATGAAGGAGCTGCTCAAGGAGCTCCGGCAGATGGGCAAGACCATTTTCATCTCGTCCCACATCCTCTCCGAGCTGGCGGACACCTGCACGAGCGTGGCCATCCTCGAGCGCGGGGAGCTGCTCGCCGCGGGCTCCATCGACAGCATCCTCCAGGCGCTGAGGGAGCACCGGGACGTCGAGGTCGTCGTCCTCCACGACCAGCCCGGGGCGGAGCTCTTTCTCTCCCACCATCCGAAAGTGGCCTCGGTGACGCGCGAGAACGGGATGCTGCGATTCGAGTTCTCCGGGACCGACGAAGACCTGGCATCGGTGTCGGACGAGCTCTTCGCGCGCAAGCACCGGCCCTTGTGGATCCGGGAGAACCGCCCGGACCTCGAGACGATCTTCATGCGGGTGACGAAAGGGCGCGTGCAGTGAACACCGCCGAGGGCGCGATCGACAGCGGCGTCTCCTCGTCGGCCTCCTCCGCGGGGGAGATGGCGGGACGGCGCCGCAATCCAATCTTCGACCGCGAGCTCCTCACCCTCCTCCGGTCTCGGAAGGCCTTCGCCCTCCTGGCGCTGTACGTCGCGGTCTCGGTGTCGATCGTCCTCGCCTCGTGGCCGCGGGACCAGATGAGCGTCCTGCTCCAGGGGGCCATTTCTCGCGAACTCTTCGGCCTTTTCGCCCTCGCCCAGACGCTCCTGCTCGCGCTGCTCGTCCCGGCGACCCTGGGCGGCGCGATCACGCGGGAAAAAGAGGGGGAGACGCTCGATCTCCTCCTCACGACGCCGCTGTCGATGGACCGCATCCTCATCGGCAAGCTCTTTTCGGGGATCACCTACCTCGGGATCCTCATGGCAACTTCCATCCCGGCCGTCCTGCTCTGCTTCCTGATCGGGGGCCTAACGTGGGCGGACGTCGCCGGACTGTACGTGTTCCTGTCGCTGCAGGCGCTGCTGTACGGCGTGATCAGCCTGACCTGCTCCACGTTTTTCCACCGGACCCACACGGCGATCATCAACAGCTACCTGGCCGTCGGGGCCAGCGGCGTTCTGCTCTGGTCGCTGTACGGCGACGGACTGAACTTCCTCTTCTCCGACACGATGACCGGCGTCGGAATCATGGTCCTCGGCGCCGCGGTCGTTCTCTACCTCGTCTGCCGGTGGCGGATGGGGCTCCCCTTCAGCCCGGTGCGCAAGGCGATGGAGGAGGAGGACCAGTCGCAGCAGATCGGGCTCGTCATCAACCGGAGCCAGTTCCCCGACAACCTGATCGCGCCGGCCCGCCGGACGCGGCCTCTCCAGGACGGCGTGAATCCCGTCCTGGACAAGGAGCTCCAGGCGGAAATCTACGGTTCGGGGTCGCTCTTCGTGCGCCTCGTCATCCAGTTCGGGATGCTCGCGGCCCTGGGTGCCTTCCTGTGGATGATGGCGGGGGCGATCCGGGTCGACGCCGTCAGCGTGCACCCGGAGTACGTCTACTTCTGCTTCATGATCGCCTACGTCATGATCGTCGGTCCCTCCCTCGCGACGACGACCTTCAGCCAGGAGCGCGAGTTTCACACGATGGAATCGCTGCTGCTGACGCTCATCCCGCGCGGGGACATCGTGGTCGGCAAGTTCGTGGCCATCCTTCGCGTCGTCGGGGCGCTGGCGCTCCTGAACACGTTCCTCTTCCTTCTCGCGATCCTTCTCTCGAGCTACAACTTCCTCCAGATCCCCGCCCTCGTCCTTTCCGTGGGCAGCGCCGCCATGTTCTCCGTGGCCCTGGGGATGCTGATGTCGCTTTACTGCCGCACGACGACCGTGTCGACGATCTCGACGTACTTCCTCCTCTTCGCGCTCTTCGTGGGGCCCGTGCTGGCGCGCACGTTCCTGCTCCGGTTTTTCCCGTCGGTCTCCGCGTCGGCCATCGATTGGCTGGGATACGTTTCCCCCTTCCTGGCCTGCGCGAAGGAGTCCTCGAACGCGGGGCAATTCGTGGTGCTCGTGCCCCATGCCGCCGCCTTGATAATCCTGTCGCTCGTGCTCGTGGGATGGATGGCGCGTTCATTGGAGCGCGTCGCGCGACATCATGCGGAGCGGACATGATCATTGAAAGCTGGGTGAGCCCTGTTGGAACCGTCTCCTCACCACGAAGCCACGGAGGCACAAAGAAGAAGGATTCTTGGAATGCGCCCGCCGGCGTTCGTGGCCCGAAGGGCCACGAACCGGCCTCGCGGGGCCAGGGACGGTGGGGAAAGCCGCGGAGAGAAGGCGCCTTCTCTCGCGGCTCTCCCGGCCGTCCCCCCGGCGGGCGCTCGACCGATCGGCGTCCGCTTGGTGTCTTCGTGGCTTGGTGGTGAAGGAAGGGGTTTTCAACAGAGCAAGCTGGGTGCTAATCGTCGTTTCGGACCAACGGTCCGGATCGGCGGTTCGTTTTGGAGGTGGAGGCAGACCGGCGTGGACGTGATTCTGAAAAAAGTGCGTCGGGCGCGGGCGAGGCTCGTGCTCTCCCGGTTCCGCCAGCTCTTCGTCTATTACCTGGCCGGCGCCTGGGCGGCCGCGGCGGTCGTGTCGGCGGCGTCGCGGCCCGGGTTCATTCCCCTCCTCGTGGGATTCTTCGCCGCGGGAGTGGCGGGGATCCTGGCGGCGGCGGTCCACGCCCTTGTCGCGCGTCCCTCGCCTCGAACGGCCGCGCTGGCCCTCGATCGCGCTTCGGGGCTCCGCGAGCGACTTTCCACCGCGATCCTCGTCCGGTCGAGCGCCTCGCCGGTCGATCGCGCGGTCGTCGAGGACGCCGTCCGGGCGGCTCCGGCGGCCGATCCGGCGCTTATCCCGCTCAGCCGGGTGCGGCGCGGCTGGTGGCCCGCCATACCACCCCTGGTATTTGTCGCTTCCCTCGCGGTTCCCGGCTTGGCGCGCGTAACGACCGGAGATCCGGCGATGGCGGCCGAGGCCTCGATTTCCGTCCCGGCGCCGATCCGTAAGGAGGCCTCGTCCGGACTCTGGCGCCGGGCCTTCCACCTGGAGCGGCGCGCCGGTGAGCGCGACCTGCCGGAGCTCCGCGACCTGGCCCAGGCGATGCGCCAGATCTCCGAGGAAATCAGGCGCTCGGAGATGAGCCAGGCGGAGGCGCTCTCCAAGCTCTCCCGGCTGGAGGAGAAAGCCAAGGAGCGGCGGAAAGAACTCTCGGAGCGGGCCGGGGTGCGCGACCCGCAGATGCGCAACATGGAAGGCGGTTCCGCGTCCGCCCCCGGCGACGAGAAATCCCGGCGCGCGGAGGAGCTCGATCGCAAGATGGCGGAGCTGAAGCAGAAGCTGGAGGAGACGAAGAGTCTGCTCGCCAAGGGCGGCCCGGAGGGCGCGGCCAAGGATCTTCAGAAAGCGCTTTCGGAACTCGGGAAAGAACTCGAAGGCCTCGGCTCCAGGGAGCTGGAAGGCCTCGGCGGCGAGCTCGAAAAACTGGGCGAAGGGGACAAGCCCGTCGATCCCGAGGCGCTCTCGAAGCTGCTCGAGACGATGGACCGCGAGCTGAAGGATTTCGACGGCCTGATGGAAGGCCTCGGCCTGCTCGACGGCGAACTCGAAGCCCTGCGGGCCTTGAAAGGCGACTTCACCGGCAAGTTTTTCAAGTGCCCGACCTGAGGCGGGGAAGGCGCCGGCTGAGAGGGCGGCGCCGGATGTCAGGCCTTCCGGTCGGGAGGCCAGGGCCAGGGAGCGGGGCCGGGGTCGGGCTTCGGCCGCGGCTGGGGGGCGGGTCCCAAGGGGGAGTTCCACCCGGACGATCCGTCCACGCCGTCGAAGGCGCGGTCGCCGCTGAGCCCCGGACGGATCATCAGTTCGATCCAGTTCCGGACGCTCCCCTCAAAGGGCGAGGTCCTCTCGGCGTACGCGGAGACCTACCGGGAATCGAGGACCGAGGCGGCGGAGGCGCTGCAGCAGCAGGAAGTGCCGCCGGCCTACCGCCTCCACGTCCGGGATTATTTCGAGGCGATCCGGCCGGACGCGAAAAAATGAAGGGCATCAAGCATCAGGCATTAGGGGAAGAAGCTTCGAGCATGCAGCTTCCCTGATGCCTGATTCTTGATTCCTGATTCCAAGAGAACCTGAAAGGAATACAAGATGTCGTTCGAGCAGGAAGCCGGTAGATTCCGAAAGACTTTCCTCTCCCTCGCCGACGAGATTGCCAAGGTCATCGTCGGCCAGCGGGAGACCGTGGAGGGCGTCCTCACCTGCCTCTTCGCGGGCGGGAACTGCCTGATCGAAGGCGTGCCGGGCCTGGGCAAGACCCTGCTCGTCAAGACGCTCTCGCAGGCGATCGACCTGAAATTCTCCCGCATCCAGTTCACGCCGGACCTCATGCCCGCCGACATCATCGGGACGGAGATCATCCACATCGACGAGAGCGGGGCGAAGTCGCTGAAATTCCGCCCCGGCCCGGTCTTCGCGCAGGTGATCCTGGCGGACGAGATCAACCGCGCGACTCCCAAGACGCAGTCGGCGCTGCTCGAGGCGATGCAGGAGCATCGGGTCACGGTCGGCGGCGTCACCCATCCGCTCGAGGAGCCCTTCCTGGTCATCGCCACGGAGAATCCGCTCGAGATGGAGGGCACGTACCTCCTGCCCGAGGCGCAACTTGACCGGTTCTTCATGAAGCTGGATGTCCCCTTCAGCTCGCGGGAGGACCTCAATTCGATCCTGGACCGCACGACGGGCGCGGAAGAGGCGTCGGCCCACGGCATCCTCGACGCCGCGGGGATCCTGGCGGCGCGCAAAGTGGTGCGGCAAGTCGTGGCCGCTCCCGAGGTGAAGGATTATTGCTCGCGGATCGTCCTCGCGACGCATCCCGAAGTGGCGGGGGCGCCCGAGGCCGCCCGGAAATTCCTGAAGTGGGGCGCCTCGCCGCGCGGCGCCCAGGCCCTGCTCCTGGCGGGCAAGGTGCACGCGCTCCTCGCGGAACGGTACAACGTCTCCTTCCACGACGTCCAGCGCATCGCCCTGCCCGCGCTGCGCCACCGGATCGCGCCGAACTTCGAGGCGCAGGCCGACGGGCTCAAGGAGGACGAGATCCTGCGCCGCATTCTCGAATCCGTGCCGACGGCGGAAAAGGCGATGGTGGGGTGAACCCAGATTGTGGATTGTGGATTATGGATTGTGGATATGAGATAGCCGGGCTGAACGCCCCATCCAAAATCCGCAATCCGAAATCCGTAATCAAGCCTCGGGCCATCACGCAATGAAACCGCAGTTGCTGCCTCCTGATTTTCTTCGAAAACTCGAACAACTCGAGATTGTCGCCCGCCGGCCCTTCGCGGGGCGCATCCGCGGCGAGCACCGGTCGGTTCGCCGCGGGCACAGCCTCGAGTTCGCCGACTATCGCAACTACATCCAGGGCGACGACCTCCGTTTCGTCGACTGGAAGATCTACGCCCGGCTCGACCGCCTCTTTCTGAAGCTCTACATGGAAGAGGAGGACCTCTTCGTCTACATCCTCCTCGACGCCAGCCACTCCATGGGCATGGGCGAGCCCCTCAAGCTCCCCTTCGCCCGCAAGGTCGCCGCGGCCCTCGCGTACCTCGCCCTCGCCGGCACGCACCGGGTCTCCATCCAGCCTTTCGACTCCGGGCTCCGGCCGCAACTCCTGCCGGTGCGAGGTCGGGGCGCGTTCGCCGAGGTCTCCACGTTCCTCGAAGGAGTCGTCGCTTCCGGCGCCACCGACACCCGGTCGGCCTTCGCGGGCTTCCGCCGGAGGCTCCGAGGCAGCGGGCTCGTCTTCGTCATCAGCGACCTCTTCGACAGGAATGGAATTCTCGACGGCCTCAAGCAATTTCTCGCGGGCCGCTTCGACGTGACGGTGCTCCACCTGCTCTCCGCCGACGAGGAAGTTCCCACCTTCGAAGGCGACTGGCGGCTCGTCGACGTGGAGGACGGGGGCGAAGTCGCCCTCTCGATGACCGCCCAGCTCCTGGAGGGGTACACGAAAACGGTCCGCGCCTTCCGCGGGGAGCAGCAGGGCCTCTGCGGGCGCCTGGGATTCCGCTACCTGCCGATCCGTTCCGACCTCTCGCTCGAGGGCATGTTCCTCCACCGGTTCCGCGAGCAGGGGGTGCTGCGGTGAGCTTCCTGTGGCCCGCCGGGCTCGGCTTCCTCGCGCTCATCCCGGGGATCCTCCTGCTCTACTTTCTCCGGCTGAAGCGCGACGTGCGCGTCGTCTCTTCGACCTTCCTCTGGAAGAAGGCCGTGGACGCGTACCGGGTCAACCGCCCCTTCCAGAAATTCCAGAATCACCTCATGCTCTGGCTGCAGCTGATCGCCGTCCTCCTGCTCTCGGTCGCGGCCTCGAGGCCGTACGCCGAGCGGCGCCAGCGGACGACCGGCGTCCACATCGTGCTCCTGGACCATTCCGCGAGCATGTCCGTCCGCGAGGAGGGCGGCGTCACCCGGCTCGACCTGGCCCGAAGCTTCCTCCGCGATATGATCGGCGGCCTCCGGTCGGGCGAACGGATGATGGTGATCGGATTCTCCGACCGCCCGTTCGTGGCCGCTCCGCTGACCTCCGATCGCGCGGTCCTGATCCGCGGGACGAATTCCGTCGAGCCGACAACGCGTCCCACGCGTATCGAGGAGGCGTGGCACACCGCGCTCTCCGTCGCGCGCCAGTTCGACCTCTCCGACATCTACCTCCTGAGCGACGGCGGATTCCGCGTCCTGCCACAGCTCACGCAGGCCCACGCCAACGTGCACTACATCCCCTTCGGAAAGTCCTGGGACAACGTCGGGATCGTCCACGTGGAGACGCGGGAATCGGAGGATTCCGAACGCCGGATCGAGATCTTCGCGAGAACGGTCAACCGCCGCGCCCAGCCCGCTCGCACGACCGTCGAGCTGCGGTTCGGCGACCGGCTCGTCGACGCGCAGACGATCGAGATCCCGGCCGGGGGCGAGCGGGGCGTCGTCTTCGAACGCCCGGCGCAGGAGGAGGGGATGGCGGAGATCCGTCTCGGGGAGGGCGGCGCCTTCGCGGCCGACGACCGCGCGTGGATTCCCCTGGGCGGCAGCGATCTCGTCCGCGTCGTGCTCGTGGGCGAAGAAAATGTTTTCCTCAAGCAGGCGCTCGCGATGATTCCGCGCCTCGAGCTGACCGTCGTGTCGCCGGCCGATTTCGCGAAGGTCCGGAGCAAGCTGGGCGAGGCCGACCTGATCGTCTTCGACGGCCCCGACGCGGGCCCGCTGGAGCGGGGAACCTGCCTCTTTCTCGGCGGCGCCCCGCCCGTGCCGGGCTTCGGCGCGGGCAAGGAATTCGAGAACCCGACCCTGCTCAAGTGGGACGCCGAACATCCGTTGACGCGCTACATCAACTTCTCGACGCTCCACGTCGGGAAGGCGCTCCAGATCACGGTCCCGCCGTGGGGCCGGACCCTGCTCTCGAGCGACCGCGGGCCGATCATCTCGGTGGGGGAGCGCGGCGGCCTGCGGGTCGCCTGCGTCGCCTTCCGGATCCTCGACTCCGACTGGCCGATGCGCGTTTCGTTTCCGATCTTCTTCGCGAACGTGATCCGCTGGGCGCGCGAGGAGGACCCGGGGTCGGCGGAGCGGGTGGTCCGCCCCGGCCAGCCCCTCGTCGTCCGGGCGCCGCGCGAACCGCAGGCGGGGACGGTGCAGGATCCCTCCGGCCGCGCGAGGCCGATCTCCGCCGCCGGGGCGGACCACGCGATCGTCGCCGACACGGAACGGATCGGCGTCTACCGCGTGAAGTGGGAGAAGCGGGCCTCCGAGGTGCTGTACGCCGTTTCGTTGACGGACCCGGGGGAGTCGGATATCCGCGTGCCGGATCGCATCGAGATGGGGGGCACGCCGCTCGAAGCGCGCGAGGGCTCGGCCTTCGTGCGGACGGAGTTCACCCCCTGGCTCGCGTTCCTCGGCCTGGCGGTGCTCATGGCCGAATGGCTGGTCTACCAGTTTCATCGGGGCCGCGCATGATCACGTTCGGAAATCCGGGGTTCCTCTGGTTCCTGCTGCTCATCCCGGCCGTGATTCTCCTCCGGAGCCGCGGCCGCAAGGCGGGCGGCGCGCGCGGCGCCGTCATCCTGGCTTCGAGAATCCTCCTGGTCCTGCTCCTCGTGGCGGCCGTTGCTCAGCCCTCGATTCGCCGCCGGACGGACTACGTGACGACCTACTTCATCCTCGACCGCTCGGGGAGCGTGCCCGAGGCGCAGCAGCGCCGGAGCCTGGAAGTGGTGCGCGAGGCGGTGGCCGCCAAGCGCCGCAAGGAGGACCGGGCGGGCCTCATCGTCTTCGGCGAACGGCCGATGGTGGAGGAGGTCCCTTCCGCTTCTCTGAAAGTGGGAGAGGTTTTCTCCGTCGTCGAGACCTCGAGCACCGACATCGGCGCCGCGGTCCGGCTGGCGCTCTCCACCTTCCCCGACGACGCCCAGAAGCGGATCGTCCTGCTGACCGACGGGAACGAGACGCGCGGGTCGGTCCGCGAGGCGGCGCGCCACGCGACAGCCGCCGGGGTGCCGATCGACGTGGTCCCGCTGACGTACCGGCATGAGAACGAGGTCGTGCTCGACGAGCTCACGCTCCCCCGGAAAGTCGAGCGCGACGAGCCCTTCCAGGTGCGGGTCAACGTCGCCTCGCTCGGGCCCTCGACGGCGAACCTGAAGCTCTTCTGCGACGGGAAGGTCATCGGCACGAAGGAGGTCCCCCTCACGCGGGGCGACAACGTCTTCGTCTTCTCCCATTCCGTACGCGAGGCGGGGTTCCATCTCTTCGAGGCGCTCGTCGACGCGCCCGGCGACGCGATCCCGCAGAACAACCAGGCGCAGGCCTATACCATCATCGAACAGGACGCGCTCGTGCTCCTCGCGGGCGGCTCGGCCGAGGACGTCCGCCGGCTGGCGGGAGTCCTGACCGAGGAGGGGATCGCCCACAAGGTCCGCTTGGCGGGGGCGCTTCCGAAAGATCTCGGCGAATGGCAGAGCTACGACGTGGTGGTCTTCGCCAACCTCGGCGCGGAGCACCTGTCGCGCGACCAGATGGAGATGATCGAGTCGCTCGTCAAGGACCTGGGCGCGGGATTCATCATGGTCGGGGGCGAGCACAGTTTCGGCTCGGGCGGCTACCTCAACACCCCGATCGCGCGGATCCTACCGGTCGATCTCGACGTGCGGCAGAACCAGGTCCTCCCCAACGGGGGGATCGTCTTCCTGTTGAGCCACATCCCCTGCATCGGGGACCGCTGGTCGAAGGACATCGCCGTCAACTCCCTGAACGTGCTGACGGCGTGGGACGAGTTCGGCCTGAAGGGCGGCGGCTCCGCCGAATGGCTCATCCCGCTCGCCCCGGCCGAGAACAAGGCGGAAATCCGGAGGGTCATCGACGGCGCCGGGTTCGGCATGATCCAGGACTCGGGGCCCCTCGTCGACCAGGCGATCGACGCGTTCCGGAACAGCCGGAGCTCGTACCGCCACATCGTCCTGGTCACGAACGGTTCGTCCATTCCTCCGGGGGCGGGCACGATGGCGCGGCTCGCCGCGGCCCGGGTCACGATGTCGGTGGTGGTGATCGAGCCCTACGGCCACGGCATGAATCTCGAGGGGCTTCGGGCGACGGCGCACGCCGCGGGAGGTACGTTCTACGTCGTCCAGCCGAGCGAGTACGACCGAGTCCCGCAGATCTGGATGCGCGAATCGGCCCGCGTGAAGAAGGGGCTCTTCTACGAGCAGAGGTTCGTGCCGCGCGTCGCCGGCGCGAGCGAGCTGCTCGAAGGCATTCCCCCCTCGGAGATCCCGGCGCTCGGCGGCTACAACGTCTCCAGCCGGAAGGACCCGACGGAGGTGCCGCTGATCTCGCCCCAGAACGATCCTGTGCTGGCGCACTGGAACTGCGGGCTGGGCCGCGCGGTCGCCTTCACGTCGGACGCGACGGGACGGTGGGGATCGGAGTGGATCCACTGGAGCCGGTTCCGTCCGTTCTGGGCGCAGACGATCCGGTGGTGCCAGCGGAGGACGCCGCCGAGCCCCTACACGCTGACGCCCCAGAAGGGGGCGGAGCCCGGGACCGCGGAGGCGATCATCGACGCCGTCGATGCGAAGGGGCGGTTCGTGAATTTCCTGGAGCCGAAGGGGACGCTCGTGCGGCCCGATCTCTCGTCGGGTCCGATCGATTTCCAGCAGGTGGGGCCCGGGCGATACCGGTCGTCGTTCCCGACGGACAAATCCGGCGGGTATATCGTCAACGTGCGGTACGCCGAGGCGGGCGCGAATTACCTGATGCGGGGCGGATTCGTGCCGCCCTTCCATCCGGAATACCGCAGCTTCCAGGACAACGCGCCGCTCCTGCTGGGGGTCGCGGAGGAGACCGGGGGCCGGGTGATGGGGCCCGGGATGGACTGGTTCGCGCCGACGAGCCAGGAGGCCTATGCCGCGAAGCCGATCTGGCCGCCGCTCCTGATCCTCGCGCTCTGCCTGCTTCCGTTCGACATTTTCGTGCGGAGGGTGATCGTCGGACTGCGCGACGTTGTCCGCCTCGTACGGAGAATCCTGCCGGCGCGAAAGCGCGTGGAGCGGGATCCGGTGCGTGAGGCGCTGGAGGCGGCGAGGGCGGAGATCGGCGCGCGCGAGCGGCCGGGGTGGACCGCTCCGGCGGGCGCGGTCGAAGTGGGATCGCTCGCCGAGTCGCAGCTCCAGGTCCCGGGCGCGGCGCGGGTCGAGGAAGTCGAGCCGGAATCGACGGCGGGGCGGCTGTTTGAAGCGAAGCGGCGGGCCCAGCGGAGATTCAAGCGATGAACGGGAAGCGGTGGGCGGTCGTCGCATCCGTCGTGGCGGTCGTGGTTGCCGCGGCGTCGGTCCTCGCCTGGCCTGGCCGAGAGCGCGGGGAACTCCCGGCGGACGTGGCGGGATTGTGGCACATGAGAGAGACCCACGCCGATTTCGCGGGCTGCCTGCGATGGACGTGGCTCGAGATCCGGCAGGATGGAGACCGGGTCGAGATTCGCTCGTGGGAGGACCTCGACACGTGGTCGTGTGTCGGCAAAGGCCGGGTCGAAGGGAGGAAGCTGCTTTTCCAGTGGTGGGGCGCGGACAAGCGCTGGCGCGGGACGGCCGCGCTGGAGTTGAAGGAGGCGGAGCTGATCGGGACTTTCCAGAGGCTGGACGTCCATGCCGGGGAGCAGTACTGTCGCGGGGAGCGGACGCGTCGGGGAGTCGATTCGGCGGCCAAGGAGCCTACGGCGGGGGGGAGCCGATGAATCGATGGTTCATGGCTGCGATGCTGGCGTCGATCTCCGCGTCCGTCCAGGATCCGAAGCCGGCCGAGGCCGACCCGGATCGCAAGAGGGTGCGGGACCGGCTTGAGGCGGTGGCGACGGCCCTGAAAACGGCCGGCGCGATATCATTCGAAATCGAGGCGGCCCAAGGCACCAATCGGACGACGACGAATTACGTTCTCAAGCGGCCCCATCTCGCCAGGCGCGAATTCACGTACGACGGAGCCCGCCACCTGCTGGTCGCCGACGGAGAATCCATCTTCAGCACCGATGAAAAGAGAAAGACCTACACGCCTCGAATCCAGAGCGAGTTCCTCTTCGATTTTTCGTTCACGGATACCCACCTGGTCCTCCAGCTCTTCTTCGAGGCCGCCCCGGATCGGATCCTCAAGAAGCAGGCAGGGTTCTCCATCGAGAAGGGGAAGATCGGCGAGAGCGAGTACGAGATCGTGCGGTGGAGCGGCCCGGACCGATATCGGCAGCAGACCGAGGTGAAGCTCTGGATCGACGCCAGGAACCTCCCCCGCCGCGTTGAACGGCGGACGGAACGCGGGGTCCGCGGCGGCAATCCCTATGTGTCGACTGAAACCGAGGAGATCGCCAACCTTGTCCTGGATCCCAAGCTCGACGCCGCCGTCTTCGCGTTCACGCCTCCCGCGGGCGCGCGCGAAGAGACCATGCTCGAATTCAACAGCCCGGGGGCCCTTCCGGAGACTCCCGAGGGGAAGAAGGCCCAGGAGATTTTCGAAGCCGCGCAGGCGATGCTCCGAAAGGTGGAGGCGGTCGAATACTCGGTCGAGATCCTCCGGCAGGGGGAGGGCATCGACCCGAAGGAAGCTCCGACGCGGCGTCGCGTCCAGGCGAAGCGCCCCAACATGGCTCGATTCGAGGAGGCCTCCGCCCGCTGGGAGGGCGTTTACCTCCTCGACGGAGCCTGGCTCTGGATCTTCCCGAAAACGGGAAAGACGTACCGCCGCTCCGGACAGATGGATTTCTATCTCACGATCTCGGGAATCCACACCGAGCCCTACTACCGGCTCTTCTGCGAGAAGAATCCCACCCGGGTCCTGGGCGGAGCGCACGACGTGAAGGTCGGCCGGGAGAATGTCGGCGACGTCGAGTGCGACGCGATCGAATGGACCCAGCCGGACTCCATGCGCAACGAGAAGAAGCACCGTTTCTGGATCGACGCGGATCGGAAGCCGCGCCGCTATCGCCTGGAGTGGAAATACCAGGGCAAGACCTACGTGGAGTCGGTGACGTACGGACCGCTCGATCTCGCCGCGACGCCGGCCGCAGAGACTTTCCGGTTCACGCCTCCGGCAGACTGGGCCGACGAGGGCAAGGTGGACATGGACGACCTGCTGGTCGCGGTCGGATCCAAGGCCCCCGACTTCGAGGCGACGGACCTCGACGGGAGGAAGGTGAAGCTCTCCGACTTCCGGGGCAAGGCGGTGCTTCTCAACTTCTGGTTTTCCACCTGAGGGGCCTGCGGTGAGGAGTTTCCTCACCTGGAGACGATCGGGAGGGAATTCGCCGCGCGCGGGGTCGTCGTGCTGGCTATGAATCTCAAGGACTCCGCCGAGACCATCACGAAGTATTTCAAGGAGGGCGGATACACCTTCCGTCCCCTGCGGCAGAAGGGGGACGAGGTCAGCCTGGCCTACGGGGTCCGCGGATATCCGACCAACTATTTGATCGACGCCGAGGGCCGGGTGGCGGGCCGGTGGATCGGATTCGAGGAGGGAGCGCTCCGCGCGGCCTTGTCGAAACTGGCGGGGAAGTAGGCCGAGGGCGCGGTTTTGACTTTTCGCCGGACCGCTTCTAGAATCACGCCCTTCGCGCACGCCGACACGGGCCTGTAGCTCAGCTGGGAGAGCGCTGCATTCGCATTGCAGAGGTCGAGGGTTCGAATCCCTTCAGGTCCACTTCGACTCGCCACAGTTTGATTCGCTGTGGCTCGCTCTTCAGTGCAAGCACTTCGGCTCGCGGCATTATCGCCGTTGCGGCGGACGGGGGTCGCGCGGAGTCACGAATACCAGCTCGACGACGGAGCGGTCCGGGCTCAGGCGGAAGACACCGATCAACCTGGCGCCGGACGGCGACTCCTTCGTCCGACGCTTGAACAGCTCGTCCCTCATCGCCACAAACTGGCGCGCGATTTCCTTTTCCCGTTTCGACCCGCCCCCCAGCGCCGCGCACAGGCCGTCGGAAATCCCGAAGACGCCGCACTCGGGACACTGGTAGATGTCGATCTCCCGGACCGACGCCTTCCTCGCCCCGGGATCGCCGCCGATCCAGAGCCAGGTGATCGCGCCCTCCCCGCACCTCAGGGGACAATCCGCCGTCGCGCCCATCGTTCAAACGCCCTTCCGGAGCCGCGTCGCGCCCGCATTCTCAATGACGTTCCAT
>DATHFI010000368.1:0-3809 GCA_035490275.1 Planctomycetota bacterium | reverse complement strand
CGTGGAGGGGATCTACGTTTGTCCGCACCTGCCGACGGGAAAGATCCGGAGGTATGCGAAGCGGTGCGGTTGCCGCAAGCCGAAGGCCGGGCTCTTGAAGCGGGCGGCGCGGGAGCTCCGGCTCGATCTCCCGGCTTCCGTGACCATCGGGGACTCGCGCCGCGATGTCGAGGCCGGCCGCGCGGCCGGCACCCGCACAATCCTGCTGGGCAAAGATGCCCGGGATTTGATGGACGCTTACCGACGCCTCATACCTTCCTAGTGTTGTTCAACCGTCATCGGTCATCCGTCATCTGTCATCGCAGCCAAGAAGCCCGGGCCTTGGCCCCTTCTTCTCGCTTGTTTATTCAAACAGCTTCTGTCCTTCTTTTTGCCACCACTCTTCCCAGGACTTGAGCGCCGCCGCGTTCTCCTCGGCGCTCTTGTTCAGGTCGAAGCCGTAGGTTTCGCCTTTGGTCACCTTCTTCAGCTTGAGGATCGCGCGCAGGCGGCAATCCGAGTCCGGGGCGCGAAGGGCCCTCAAGAGTGCGGGCACGCCCATCCGGTTCTTGCAGTCGAGCAGGGCCACCCCCAGTTCCACCTGGATGATGGGATCGGAATCGCCCGTGTAGGCCTCCAGGATTTTCGAGAGTCCCGCGTCGCCCACCGCGCCGATCACCCGCGCCACCGAGGTGCGGCGGATTCGGTCCTCGACCGCCTTCCCCAGCGGCCCCTTCAGGTCTTCGAGCGGACATTTCGCCAGGACCCTCTCGAGGGCCGCCGTGTAATCGGGCGAGGAAATCTGGCGCAGCGCCTCGGCCATCTTGGTGACGGAGTAGCGGGAGAGGGGGACGAGCTCCTTGACGCCCTCCTCGACGTTGGCGGTGGCCTTGAGCTTCGCGAGGGCCGTGTCGATCTTCATCGAGATCTCGGCGAGGTCGGGCGCCCCGGGCGCGCCCTCCCGGCCCGTGCCGCCCGACCCGACCTTGTCGCGCAGCTGCTTCACTTCGATTTTCAACAGCTGGTTCTCGCGCTCCAGGTCGCCGATGCGGCGCTCCATCTTCATGACCGACTCGGTCAGCTCCGAGTAGAGCTTGAAGGCCCGATCGGTTTTCGCGTTCATTTCGGCCTCGAGCTTCGCGACCTTGTCCTTCAGGGAGTCCTGCGGCTCGGCCGTGTGGACCGAGGTGCAGCTCAGGAGGACGAGGATCGCCGAGGCGACCGACAGCGGAACGGGTTTCATGACACCTCCGGGGTTCACTACCATTTACAGGACGGGGCTTGGCGGGGGGATTACGCTCCTTTTCCCGAATCCGGGAGGATCCGGACCTCGCCCGGCCCCTTCACGACCGCGCCCACGACGGACGCCTTCTCGCCGCACCGGCGGAGCGTCCGGAGGATCGCGTTCGTCGAGACCGGGGATGTGATGAGGATCATCCCCACGCCCATGTTGAATACGCGGAACATCTCGTCGCGTGGGACCTCGCCGAGGCGCTGGAGCCAGGGGAAGACGGGCGGGACCGGCCACGACCCTTCGCGGATTTCCACGGCGCAGTTCTTGGGAAGGACGCGCGGGATGTTCTCCACCATCCCCCCGCCGGTGATGTTGGCGATCGCCTTCACGGCCTTCTTCACCTTGTACCGCCGGAGGACCTCCTTGATGGCGCGGGCGTAGATCCTCGTCGGCGTCAGGAGAACCTCCCCGATCGTCCGCCCTCCCAGCTCGGGCACCACCTCGTTCGGCTCCTTGCGGCCGGCTTCGAAGACGATCTTCCGCACGAGGGAGAATCCGTTCGAGTGGACGCCGCTGGAGGCCACGCCGATGACGTTGTCCCCGGGCTTCACGGCGGAGCTGTCGAGGATCTTCGACTTCTCGACGATCCCGACGGCGAATCCCGCGAGATCGTAGTCGTCCGGCGCGTACATCCCCGGCAGCTCGGCGGTCTCGCCCCCGAGCAGGGCGCATTGCGACTGGACGCACCCCTCGACGACTCCCTGGACGATGGCCTTGAGCCGCGCCGGTTCCGCCTTGCCGCACGCGATGTAGTCGAGGAAGAAGAGCGGCTTCGCTCCGGTGACGATCAGGTCGTTCACGCTCATGGCGACGAGATCGATTCCGACGGTGTCGTGGCGGCCGACGAGTTGCGCCAGCTTGATCTTCGTGCCGACGCCGTCGGTGCACGCCACCAGGACCGGGTTGCGGTAGGTCCGGTCGAACAGCGGGAGGTTCTTCAGGGAGTAGAGCCCCGCGAACCCCCACGGAATGTCGATGACGGCGGAGTCGTGGGTGCGGCGGGCCATCGCGAGGATCGAATCGACCGCCTTGTCCTTGGCGGCCTGATCGACGCCCGCCTCGACGTATGTGATGGGCATCCTGTTTCCCGCGCCTACGCTTTCTTCTCGTGAATGTCCTTCGCCATGGTGTCGACCGGGGGAACAAGATAACGACCCGACCAGCAGGCAGTGCAGTAATTTTCGGCCGGCTGGGAGGCCGCCGAGAGCATTCCCTCGAGGCTCAGGTACCCCAGCGAGTCGAGATCGAGGTGCTTCCGGATCTCCTCAACCTCCATGCGCGCGGCGATCAGGGCCTGCGGGTCGGGGAAGTCGATCCCGTAATAGCAGGCATGGCGCGTCGGCGGGCAGGAGACGCGCAGGTGGACTTCTTTCGCGCCCGACTTGCGGAGGAGCCTCACGCGGGAGTGGGCCGTCGTGCCCCGGATGATCGAGTCGTCGACGACGACCACGCGCTTCCCCCGCACGAGCTCGGGGATGATGCTCAGCTTGATCTCGACCTGGGCGCTCCGGTCGCCCTGCGACGGCTGGATGAAAGTGCGACCCACATAGTGGTTCCGCATGAAGGCCGTCTCGAAGGGGATGCCGGAGGCCTCGGCGAATCCGAGGGCGGCGGCCGTGCCGGAGTCCGGAATGGGCGTCACGAGGTCGGCCTCGACCGGATGCTCCTTGGCGAGGGCGCGGCCGAGGGCGCGCCGCACCCGGTGGACGAGGTCCCCATAGACGTAGCTGTCCGGCCGGGCGAAGTAGACGTGCTCGAACATGCAGTGCGCGGGGCGGCACTTGGAGGCGGGGAGGATGCGCTCCGAGCGGGGGCCCTTCTCGTCGATCCAGAGGATCTCTCCGGGCTCGACGTCCCGCACGCGCTCGATGCCGCTGAGATCGAAGGCGCAGGTTTCCGACGCCACCGCCCATCCCGCGGCCGACCCGTTGCGGGGCGGGATTTTGCCCAGCACCAGGGGCCGGTATCCCTGCGGATCCCGGGCCGCGATGAGCGCGGTGGGGGTGAGGAAGAGGAGCGAGAACGCGCCCTGGACCGCGTTGAGCGCCCGCTTCAAGCCCTTCATGAGGTCCGCCTCGCGGGCGACGAGGTACAGGACGATCTCGGTGTCGGTCGACGTGTGGAAGATGGGGAAGAACTGCCCCTGCTGTTCGAGCTCGCGCCGCAGCGCGCCGCTGTTGACGAGGTTCCCGTTGTGGGCGACCGCGATCATCGAGCGCGCCGATTCGACGACGAGGGGCTGGGCGTTGGCCACGTTGCTCGCGCCCGTCGTGGAATAGCGCACGTGTCCGATGGCGGCCGGGCCGCGCAGCCGGGCGAGCTGCTCGCGGTTGAAGACGTCCGCCACCAGGCCCATCCCCTTGTGCGAGACGAGGCGGCCGTCCTGGACCGACGCGATGCCGGCGCTCTCCTGGCCGCGGTGCTGCTGGGCGTACAGGCCGAGGTAGGTCAGTTCGACGGCGTCGGGAACCCCGGTCGCGCCGAAGAGGCCGCAGTGATCCTTAACGCGTCTCATGACGTCCCTTCGCGAGGCGGC
>DATHFI010000367.1:0-2877 GCA_035490275.1 Planctomycetota bacterium | reverse complement strand
GCTCCGACGGGGTCGAGCCGCGCCGCCCGCCGCGCGGGGAAGACCCCCGCGACGACGCTCACGAGCGCCGCGAAGCCGACGGCCCCCACGGCGAGGGGGATCGAAACATGGAACAGGTGCAGGTCGGCGGAGAGGTCGTAGAGCCCGTGAGCGGTCGCGTTCAAGGCCAGACCGGCCAGCGTCCCCGCGGCGAGTCCGATCAGGCCTCCCGCGAGTCCGATCCCCGCCGCCTCCAGCAGGAAGACGCGCCGCACGTCGCGACCGCGCGCCCCCAGCGCTTTCAGGATACCGATTTCGCGGGTCCGTTCAAGGACGGCCATCGCCATGGTGTTCGCGATCCCGAAAAGCGAAACGATCAGGCCGATCGCCCCGATGCACGCGAGGAATCCGTCGATGAAGAGGAAGAACGTATTGAGCATGCCCAGCATGTCCTTCTGCGTCAGCGCCTCGTACCCCGCATCGGTCAGGCGTTTCTTGACGCGATCCACCTCTTCCAGGCTCTTCGCGCTGACGGAGCAGGTCATGTAGGTCCCCGGCTTGATCGTCAGGACCCCCGTGGGTTCGCCCCCCCTCAGGCGCGTCCGCACCGCCTCGCCGACCTTGAAGGGCAGATAGATCGCCGAGCCCCGCAAACCGATCCGGTCGGTGCTGAAAACCCCGACGATCTTGAACGTCAGCTCCTCGGGCGCCGGCTTCGGCTCCTCCTCCGGCCAGAAGCGGTGCGAGAGGACGATCGTTCGGCCGATCAAACCTGCGGCGCCCACGTCTTTGAAACGCCCCTCGACGAAGCGCGAACCGACGATGCATGCCCGCTCATCAGGAGAGGTCCACAGGCTTCCGGCTTTAAGGGACGCCCGGAACTCGCCTTCCTCCTCTGGAACGATGCCGCCGAGAAAGACGTCCGTCGCGGGCCCCCCTTCGAGGCCCGGGAATTCCACCGTGGCCCGGATGAACAGGTCGGGAACGACGTACGAGACGCCCGGGATGGCGCGCAAATCCTCCACGTCCTTGGCGTTCATGAGCGCACCCGGGATCCCGGGACCCGAGATGGCGAAGGGGTTGGCCCGCTTCTTCAGCCCCGCGTTCGGGAGGGGCTTGGTCACGAGGATCCGGCGCAGGCCCCCCTCTCCGGAGAAGAGCGCCTGCGTGCCGCGCTGGAGTCCCACGCCCAGCGAGACCATGAGGACGAGCGCCCCCGTCCCCACGATCACGCCCACGGTGGTGAGGAGGGTGCGCCCGGGGCGCCGCCCGAGATTTTCGAGCGCCATGCGAAAGGCGTCGGCGAAGGTCACGGGGCGCCTCCCGTGTCGGAGACGACGCGTCCGTCCGAGAGCTCGATGCGCCGGGGGCAGTACCGCTCCGCGATGGCGCGGTCATGGGTGACGAGGACCACCGTGCGGCCGTCCTTCGAGAGGCCGCTGAGGAGGCCGAGAATCTCCTCGGAGGTCCGCGTGTCGAGGTTGCCCGTCGGCTCGTCGCACAGGAGCAGGGGAGGGTCGTTCGCGAGGGCCCGTGCGATGGCGACGCGCTGCTGCTCGCCGCCCGACAGCTGGGAGGGACGGTGGCCGCGCCGGGGCGAGAGGCCGACGCGGTCGAGAAGCTCCTCGGCGCGCGCCCGCCGCTCCGCGACCGGCCGCCCGGCGAGGAGGAGCGGCAGCTCGACGTTGCGCTGGGCGGTCGCGCCCGGGAGCAGCTGGAACGACTGGAAGACGAAACCGACGGTGGTCCGGCGGAACGCGGCCAGCTCGTCGTCCGACAGCTCGTCGAGTCTTCGGCCGCGGGCGAGGATGCGCCCCGACGTGGGCCGGTCGAGCGCGCCCAGGAGGTGGAGGAGCGTCGACTTCCCGCTCCCCGAGCGGCCGATCACGGCGGCCATCTCGCCGGGCATGAATTCCAGGGTGACCCCGTCGACCGCGGTGACGACCTCCTCGCCGAGGACGTACCGCTTCACGACCTTTTCCGCGGAAACCAGGGGGTCCGGCATGGCCGGATACTGTGACATCCGGCCGCCCAAAAGGCCACATGGATGGACGGTCGCGGGGGCGGATGTGGAAGAACCGGGATTCGCCAGGTGCCTATGTTAGTGGGAAAACCTGGCACTGGACAGACTTCAGACTTTCGACGGGAGATTTGAGTCATCAGTCATCAGCAGTTTTCAGGATCGGTATCCACAGGAAGTCTGAAGTCCGAGGTCCGATGACTGCGATTCAAACAGGAGGTCTGCGATTTAAACAAAAAAGCCGCGGGTGCTCTTTAATTCTTTCCCAGCCTTGCCCCATGGGGGCTCGTCTACACCCGCGGCTACCCATAACTATAACCCATGGTCCGGAGAATGGGTGGAGGATCGTGCGGCGGGAAAAAAATAGCCCGGCGGGAACCTGTGGGAGCTCTCACCGGGCTTTGGTGGTGGGTCTGGGTTGGTTACTTCTTCGAGCGCCTCCGCGGAACGAAGCCGAGAAGCGCGAGACCGAACAGGACCCCCGACACCGCCGGAATGCCCGCGGCGGCTCCGAAGCCGCACGATCTCTTCGCGTCGCCCGCGCCATGGTCGAGCTTGTCGTCGTAAACCACGCGGAAGCTCAGCGCGGTGCTCCAGGCGCTGAAGTTGCCGCCCACGTCGCGAGCGCGCAGCCTCCAGAACTTGTTGGTCCGGGCCACGGTGAGGTACACCGGATAGCTGCTGGTTCCCGCCGAGGAGAAGATCTGGGCCTCGATGTCGATGAACCCGCCTTCGCGGGCGACCTGGATCTCGTAGGAGATGCCCGCCACCGGGCCGTTGTCCGTCGACTCCGTCCAGGTCAGCGTTCCGAATCCGCCGACGGGATGGTGCACGTCCACGTCGACGTTGCTCGGACTCAGGGCCAGCGGATCGGCCGG
>DATHFI010000366.1:0-5432 GCA_035490275.1 Planctomycetota bacterium | reverse complement strand
ACCTCGAGCGCTTCGAGGATTTGCGCCTCGACAAAGTGACCGATACGCGCCTTGGCCATCACGGGGATGGTTACCGCCTCCTGGATCTCGATGATCTTGTCGGGATCGGCCATGCGAGCGACGCCGCCCTCGGCGCGGATGTCGGCGGGAACCCGCTCCAGCGCCATCACGGCGACGGCGCCCGCCTCCTGCGCTAACTTTGCCTGCTCCGCGGTGACGACGTCCATGATGACGCCGCCTTTCAACATCTCCGCGAGGCCCGTCTTCACTTTCAACGTACCGGTCTGAGCAATCATGTTCCTGCCCCTGTCAAAGCGATTTCAGATTCTTGATTCTTGATCCTCGGCCCGAGAATCCAGAATCGAGAATCCAGAATCGGGCCGTCACACCATGACGCCCAGCCCCAGTGCATCCGCCGCCTCCGGCCCGCGGGCGACGAGCGATTCGACGATCGACCCGAGCCGGCGCACGCCGGTCCGGATCTCTTCGGGGGTCGCGGCGCCGTAGCCGAGGCGGAACGAATTCAAATAGCGGCCGTCGATGTCCTGGGCCGGCCCGGGGAAGATCGAGACGCCCCGCTCGATCCCTTGGAGGAAGAGCTGGACCGAGGAAACGCCGCGCGGCATCGTCACCCAGAGCTGGAACGCGCCCTGGGGCCGCGTCCACGTCACGCCCTCGGGCATGAATTCCTCGAGCGCCTTCAGCGCCGCGTCGCGCCGCGTCCGGTAGTACGTCTTCATCTTCTCGAGGTGCTTCGGGTAGCCGCCCCGGAGGAACGCCGCCGCGATCGCCTGGACGATCGACGGGCTCCCGAGGTCCATGTAGCGCTTGTACGGGAGGAGCTCCGAGACGATCGCGCGGTCCGCGACCAGGAATCCCGCGCGCAGGCCGGTCATGAAGCTCTTCGAGATGGAGCCCACGACGATCCGGCGGCCCGGCGGGAGGAGCGAGTAGAGGCTCGGCGGCTCGTCGCCCTCGAACCGCATCTCCCGGAAGATCGAGTCGTCGACGACGACGGCGTCGTTCGTGCGGGCCCAGTCGGCGAGCGAATGGCGCGACGCCGTGTCCATCGTCTGGCCCGTCGGGTTGTGGAAGTCGGGGCAGACGTAGAAGAGCGACCGCCGGCCCGCGGCGGCCGACCGGAGCTGGTCGAGATCGGGCGCCCCGCGCTCCCAGGGGATGCTCTGGACGGCGTGGCCGAAGAGCATGAACGAGCCGGGGATGCCGGTGTAGGTGGGCGTCTCGCAGAAGACGGAGCGCCCCTCTTCGCGGGCCCACGCGGCCGTCAGGGAGACCGCCTGCTGCGACCCGTTCGTGACGATGATCTCGTCGGGCCCGATGGGCATCCCGCGGCGGGAGAGCGTGGCGGCGATCGCCTCGCGCAGCTCGGGCAGTCCGGCCGGGCCCCCGTACTCGTAGAGGCGCCGCGGGTTTTTCCGCACGACCTCCTGCGAGAGTTTCTCGAGGAGGCCGTCGGGGATCGTGTCGGGGCTCGGGACTCCCCCCGACAGGTTGATCGTGTCGGGACGGCGCTCGACCGACAGCAGCTCGCGCAGGCCCCGCGAATATCCCTCGCGCAGGCGGCGGATGGAGCGCGACACGTCGGGCCGCGGCTCGGCGCCCGGCGGGGCGGGGGGCGATCCCTCGGAGGCGACGAAGGTCCCGCGCCCGACCTCGGAGCGCACGATCCCGGCCTTCTCGAGCCGCTGGAACGCCTTGAGCACGGTGAGCTTGTTGATGCCGAGCTCCTCCGCGACGTCCACGACCGACGGGATCCGGTCCCCCGGCTTCAGCCGCCCCTCGGAGATCCCCGAGCGGATCGACTGCTCGATGCGCCGGTAGAGAGGCGCCGCGCCATCGGGCTTGAGCTTCAGCGTCCAGGCCATGCGGGATAGAATATACTACAGGTTAATCTATAAGTCAATTGGCGGCCCCCCGGCTCTTGACCGCTCCCGGCGCCGCCCATTACTCTCTCGGACCCATGAAAATCGGCGTTCCGCGCGAGACCGCGCCCGGAGAGCGGCGCGTCGCCCTCGTGCCCGAGACCGCGGCCCGCCTCGCGAAGCGCGGCCTCGAGATCCTCTTCGAACCCGGGTGCGGCGACTCCGCGTTCTATCCGGACGCCGACTATGTCAAGGCGGGGGCGAAGGCCGGAGACCCCTTCGAGGCGGACGTCCTCCTCAAGGTCCAGAAACCGGCGACGGCGGAGGCGTCGAAGCTCCGCGAGGGCTCGACGCTCATCTCGTTCCTCTACCCGCTCTTCAATCCCGACCTCGTGAAAAAGATCGCCGCGCGGAAGGCGAACGCCGTGGCCATCGACATGCTGCCGCGCACGACGATCGCACAGTCGATGGACGCGCTCTCGTCGCAGGCCAACCTCGCGGGCTACAAGGCGGTCGTCATCGCGGCGGAACGGCTGCCGCGCTTCTTCCCGATGCTCATGACCGCGGCGGGGACGATCACTCCCGCGCGGGTTCTCGTGATGGGCGCGGGCGTCGCGGGCCTCCAGGCCATCGGGACCGCGAAGCGGCTCGGCGCGGTGGTCGAGGCGACCGACGTCCGCCCCGAAACGAAGGAGCAGGTGGAGAGCCTCGGCGGGAAATTTCTCGAGGTCACCGGCGTCGAGGTCAAGGCGGGCGCGGGCGGCTACGCGGCGGAGCAATCGGAGGAGTACAAGCGGAGGCAGGCGGAGCTCATCGCGGACCGCATCGGGAAGGCGGACGTCGTCATCACGACGGCGCTCATCCCCGGGCGGAAGGCGCCGATCCTCGTGACCGACGCCCAGGTCCGGTCGATGCGGCCGGGATCGGTGATCGTCGATCTCGCCGCGGAGCAGGGGGGCAACGTCGAGGGTACGGTCTCGGGCCAGGAGGTCGAGCGCCACGGCGTCCGCCTCGTGGGCCACCCGAACCTGCCGAGCACCATGGCGGCCCACGCGAGCCAGCTCTACTCGCGCAACCTCGAGAAGCTCCTCCTCCATCTCCTGAACAAGGAGGCGACCGCCTTCAAGTGGGACCTCGCCGAGGAGATCGCGAAGGGGTGCGTGATCGTCCACCAGGGCCAGGTCGTCCATCCGAAGGTGAAGGAAGCGGTGGAGAAGGCGGGAGGCGCGGCATGACGCTCCTGATGGGCCTGTATGTCTTCATGCTCGCGGTCTTCGTGGGCTACCAGATCATCTCGAAGGTGCCTTCGCTCCTGCACACGCCGCTCATGGCGTTCACGAACGCGATCTCGGGCATCTCGCTCGTCGCGTCGCTCGTGGCGGCCGGGGCGGACTACGGGACGCTCTCGCGGGTCCTTGGCTGCATCGCGGTGACCGCCGCGACGATCAACGTCGTCGGCGGCTTCCTCATCACCGACCGCATGCTCAAGATGTTCCGCAGGAAGCCGGGGGCGAAACCGTGAACCTCGCCCTCGTGGCCCAGCAGATCCACGCCCCGGTCGCCGCGGCGCCGGGGGGCTTCCAGCTCATCCACGTCGCGTATTTCGTCGCGTCGCTCCTCTTCCTCCTCGGCCTTCGGGGCCTGACCCACCCCGACTCCGCGCGGCGGGGGACGATCTTCGCGGCCGTCGGCATGCTCATCGCCGTCGTCGGGACGCTGCTCGACCAGCGGATCGTGAGCTACGAGCTCATCGGCGTCGGTCTCGTCGTCGGAACGATCGTCGGCATCCCGATGGGCCTCAAGATCCCCATGACGAAGATGCCGGAGCGGATCGCGCTCTCGCACTCGTTCGGCGGCCTGGCCGTGGCGCTCGTGGGGATCGTCGAGTACATCCAGGGCCACGCCCAGCACGACAAGTTCCACATGGCGGCGACCGGATGCGAGGTCCTCCTCGGCGCGCTGACCTTCACGGGAAGCTTGATGGCGTTCGGGAAGCTGCAGGGCTTCCTGCCGGGCAAGCCGTCGACTTTTCCGTTCCAGAACTACATCACCCTGGGCGCGATGTTCGTGGCCGTCGCCGCGGTCGTGTTCCTGGTGGTGAGCCCGGAGACCCCGGCGGTCTTCTACGGGATGTCCGGCCTCGCATTTCTCCTCGGCGTGCTCCTCGTGCTCCCGATCGGCGGCGCCGACATGCCGGTGGTGATCTGCCTTCTCAATTCCTATGCGGGGCTCGCGGCGGCCGCCTCAGGATTCGTTTTCAACAACAACGTCCTCATCATCTGCGGCGCGCTCGACGGCGGCTCGGGATTCATCCTCGCCCTCCTCATGAGCAAGGCGATGAACCGGTCCTTCGCCAATGTCCTGTTCGGCGCGTTCGGGAGCGACGCCGTGGCCGCATCGGCGGGTCCGGCGAAGGCGGGCGTCGCGGTCAACGAAGCGACGCCCGAAGAGGCGGCCGAGGTCCTGAAATCCTCCTCGTCGGTGATCATCGTCCCGGGGTACGGCATGGCCGTCGCCCAGGCCCAGCACGCCGTGCGCGACCTCGCGAACCTCCTCGAGAAGAACGGCACGCGCGTC
This sequence comes from Planctomycetota bacterium, assembly GCA_035490275.1. Lineage (GTDB taxonomy): Bacteria > Planctomycetota > MHYJ01 > MHYJ01 > JACPRB01 > DASRJF01. The sequence goes on along the minus strand of DATHFI010000366.1, from coordinate 972 downwards.
CGGTACGCGATCCACCCCGTGGCGGGCCGCATGCCCGGCCACATGAACGTCCTGCTCGCCGAGGCGAACGTGCCCTACGACCAGCTCTTCGACCTCGACCAGATCAACGACGACTTCGCGAACACGGACTCGGTCCTCGTCGTGGGCGCGAACGACGTCGTCAACCCCGCCGCGAAGAACTCGCCGGGAAGCCCGATCTACGGAATGCCCGTCTTCAACTGCGACCAGGCGAAGGCGGTGATCGTCCTGAAGCGGAGCATGAACCCGGGTTTCGCGGGGATCGAGAACGAGCTCTTCATCCACCCCAAGACGATGATGGTTTTCGGCGACGCGAAACAGACGCTGACGAAGATGACCGGGGCCTTGAAAGAAGGGCACTGAGCCCGGATTACGGATCACGGATTGCGGATTGCAGGCTCCGGAAATCGGCAATTGGAAATCCGCAATCGCCGCCGCTCAGGGCGTGGACCTACTCGACCGTGATTCTCATGGCCCTGAAATCGAAGGTGACCGTCCGGTTACGGAAGCCATCGGCTCCAAGCATCCCCCCGATCATGAAACCGTAGGCGACGTCGAGCCCCTCCGGGAACGTCTTGGAGTCCTGCGTCTCGACCTTGAGCGCCATCGAGCCCGCCTCGACGCGCTCCAGCGCGGGGCTCTTCGGAAACCGCCGCGATTTTTCGAACAGCATCGCCTGGGAGGGGACGAACCGCATGCCGCGCGCCGTCGGATTCACGATCACGAACGTGTCGATCCCGTCGATCCGCGCGGGCGCGAGCAGGGTCCGGTCCCCGGCGAAGGAGAGCGGCCACGCCTCGCCCTCGCGCATCCGGGACGCCGACGGCCGGAGGACGATCCGCCCGCGGCGGTGGTCGACGGTCGCCTGCGTGTGGGAGAGGAAGCCGACGCCGAGGACGCCGTCGACCCCCAGCTTGGTGCCGCTCACCACGACGGGCAGGTTGCGCACCTGGA
>DATHFI010000365.1:0-6107 GCA_035490275.1 Planctomycetota bacterium | reverse complement strand
CGCCGGACCTGGTGGGGGTGGTGGTATTAAAGTCATAGCGAGGACCCTGGACCGGTCCAAGGGTCGCATGGATTATACACGAACCTCGCGGCGGGAGACACCTCCCCCCGAAGCCGTGGCCGCCGGTCAGGACGTCGCGCTTTCCGGCTCATGGGGAAGGTGCGAGGGGTTGATGCGTCCGCTTCCGGCCGCCGCGAGCATCCGCTCCGCGGCGAGCCGCAGCTCCCGGACGTTGCCGGGCCAGGAATGGGATTCCAGGCGGCGCAGGACGGCGGGATCGACGTGGTCCTCGAGCGAACCCACGCTCCGCCCGCCAAGGGTCCTCAGGAAATGGTGCAGGAGCGCCGGCAGGTCGTCGCGACGCTCGCGCAGCGGGGGAAGGTCGATGATCTCCGCGAAATGGCCCTGGAGTCCCGCGGAATTGGGCGCCCCGGCCACGACCCGCACGTCCTCCTCGACGGAAGGCTCGTCCACCAGGACAAGGAGCCGTTCCCGAACGGGGGGCGACAAGGCGTCGATCCCATCCACGTAGAGCGTTCCGCCGCGAGCCTCCGCCACGCGTCCTCCCGCCCCGAACAGGGCGGCCTCGACGAGGGAAGGCGACACCGCCCCGCACCGTACGGAGACGAAGGGGCCCACGGCTCGAGGGCCCAGGGCGTGAAGCCGCCGGGCCGCGCGCTCCTTCCCGGTCCCCGCTTCGCCCGTGAAGAGCACCGGCGCGTCCCCCGCCGCCGCGCGCTCGATCCGCCGGACCGCTTCGTTCAGCATTCCGGACGTCACCAGCTCGCCTCCCTCGGCGAGCCGGCCCGCCGAGGCGGCCACCGCCTCGCGCGCCCGGCGCATCCTTCGCGCCGTGGCGATGGCCCCCGCGCCGAAAGCGGCGAGCCAGGCCGCGTACCGCAGGTCGGTCCGGCCGAAGGCGGGAGGAGGGGCGTCGAGGTAAATGAAGCCCAGGATGTCGCCGGCCGCGGCCAGGGGAGTCGCCAGGATCTCCACGGTGCGTCCCGCCGAGGGGCCCCCGCGCGCGGCGTCCGAGGCGAGGACCGACTTCCGCTCCTTCCACACCTTGTGGAAGAGGACGTTGGAGAGATGGATCTCGTCTTCCCCCGGCGGTGCCCGGCGCGCCGCCGGCTGGAGCCGGCCCCGGTCGTCCGCGAGCATCACGAATCCCCGCCGGGCCCGCAGGTCGTTCACGAGCCGGTCGAGGAGGAGCCGGACGGCCTTCTCCTCGGGCTCGGCGCCGTGGAACGCGCGGACCGCGTCGAGGGTCGCCGCCATCCGCGCCGGTTCGAGAGGCTCCCCGAATGGATCGTCGAGCGTCTCCGTCACGAGTGTGGCGCCGCCGGGCCGGGAGCGCGAACCGGGGTCGCGCTCCGCGGTCGGCTCGAAAACCAGGAGGTGTTCGCCGATCTCGATCTCGTCGTCCCGCGACAGCTCCTTGTCGTCCACGCGCTGGCCGTTCACGAAGATGCCGTTGCGGCTGCCGGCGTCCTGGATGGCGAAACCCGCGGATCTCCGGACGAAGCGCGCGTGGATGCGCGAGATGTGGCGGCCGTCGATCCGCACGGCGCACGAAGCGGCGCGGCCGACGGTGGAACCGTCGTCGATCTCGAAGGTCCGCCCCCGCAGGGGGCCCTCGACGGCGACCAGGCGCGTCATCGCTTGATCTTCAGGGTCTTCTTGATGTGCTCGAGGGCCGGGCGCGCGGCCTCCGAGTCCTTGAGGACGATCACGAGCATTTCTCCGGGACTCAGCCGGACGAAGAGCTTGGACTCGGTCTCGTAGGTATCGAAGCCCTCGAGGCGGCCGGGCTCGCCGCCGGAACCCCCGCCGAGCTTGCGCGCCGCCTTCCGGGTCTCGAGCGGGGACACGTCGTACGGAAGGTCGATGTAGCTGATCCGGACCTCGGCCGTCCCGTCGGGCGACGCGAGGACCGCGAGGATGAAGGGCGGAAGGTCCTTGGGCGCCGTGAACTTCCAGTCCGCGGGCTTCTCGAAGGAAAAGCCGAGAAGCGGGGCGGAAAAGGTGTTGTCGGTGACCCTCGCAGGCGGTTCCACCTTGAGCTTCTTTCCGTCGAGGACGTATTCCAGGAGGTCGATCTTCATGTCGCCGTGCATGAAACCGGCGCCCGTCATGCCTTCGATCGTCGCCCCCACGTCCTCGAGCGTCGTCTCGCTGAACTTGATGCGGGCGGCGTCGGCGACGCCCTCGCCGAGCGTCGCGTCGAGGTCGACCCAGCGCCCCACCCAGGCGCTGCTCCACGCGTGGCCGCCCCAGGATCCGCGCACGTACAGGTAGCCGGAACACACCTTGGCGGGGATCCCGGACGCGCGCAGGAGCGCGGTCAGCAGGACGGCGTGCTCGGAGCAGTCCCCGGTCCGGTCCTTCAGGACCTCCTTCGCGCTCGCGGCGGCGACGTCCATGCTCTTCTTGTCGATGTGCTTGTTCACCCATCCCGCGAGGGCGCTCGCCCTCAAGTACGGATCCTTCTCCTCGCCGACAACCCGGCGCGACTGGTCGACGATCTCCGGATCGTCCGACTGCACGGCGGGCGAGGACTTGAGAAAGAGCGATTGGTCCTCGACCGGCTGGGCCGCCGGAGTTCCCGGCGGGGGCGCCACGATCCGCAAGGTCACAGACTTCGCGTCGCGCGCAACGACCGTTTGAGTTCCGCCGGGCGGTTTCCAGTCCGCGAGCCCGCCGTCCGGCCGTTCCAGGCGCACGCGGAGCTCGGTGATTTCACGCGGCCGGGGAAGGGCGGCGGCGGACCGCGGCATCGTCTTGAAGAAAATCTCGGGGAGCTCCGCCTTGGCCGTCTTCAGTGCCTCCTCCCGCGTGGTGCGCTCGACGGCCAGCTTCAATCCCATGAGCGGGGATTCCATGGCCCAGGCGGAGCCGGTCTCGTCGAGCCAGGTCGTCATGACCACGCCCTTCTGGAGGGAGGTCTTCACCAGGACCCGGTTCAGGCGCCTTTCCTTGCCGAGCACGGTCTTCGTCTCGGGTTCAAGGACCTCGATTTCCGCTTCGTCGACCTTGCCGAAATCGGCGCTGAACGTCTTGAAGCGGTACTTCGTCCCCGGGGCGAATCCCTTCTTGAGCATGAGCAGGCGCGAGCCTTCGGAAAGGAGGCACTCGGGGTCCCAGTCGGACTCCGTTTCCTTGGTGACCTCCCCGGAGGTCGTCTTCAGCTTGAGCTTGCCGTTTTCGATGACGCCCTCGCTGAGCGTCGGGGTCGAGGACATGATCATGCGCGAGCTGAAGCGGAGCGGGCGGCCCTCCGGCGTCTCGACGTGGCGGACGTCCTGGCTGATTTCAATCCCGGAGCCCATCCGCTTCACGGCCATGCGCGATTGTTCGAGCGTCTCGATTTCCGCGGCGCCACCGGACCCGGCGCGGCGCGTGCGGACGGAATGGGTGTGGCCGACGCGGACGCCCATGATCGTCATGATGCTCCAGTCCTCCTCGAGGACCGCTTCTGTCGGCGGCGCGTGACCGCAGGCTGCGGCGAGAAGGAGCAGGGCGGCGACGGACCCGGCGCGCAAGAACCCTCCGTGGCGAGACTGGAGTATATACGACGCCGCGCGGGCAGAGTCCGGGCGGACTCCCGGCGCGAGCTTCCCGGGTTCGGAGTAGTCGATAGCCGAAGACCGGCTACCGGCGGGAGCTGAAGCAGTCGCTGCAGTAAACGGGCCGGTCGCCCCGCGGTTTGAACGGGACCTGGGTCTGTTTGCCGCACTGGGCGCACACGGCGGGGAACATTTCCCTGGGGCCGGACCGACCGCCCCCGCCCATGCCTCCACCTCCGCCTCCGCCTCCGCCGCCCATGCCGCCACCGCCGGCGCCGCCGCCGCCACCGCCGCGGCTGCCCGACGCGGCTTTCTTGGCCGCCCTGCAGGGAGCGCACCGCTTCGGCTCATTGGTGAACCCCAGCTGCGCGTGCCGTTCCTGCTCGGCCGCCGTGAAGGTGAACGCCGCCCCGCACTCGACGCACGTCAACTGCTTGTCCGTGTACATGCCCGGCCCCGTTAGTGAAACCACTGCAACCTTAGCTCGCCGCACCCTGCGGCGAGACGCGGATTATCCCACCTTTTTCCGGGCGAAAGCCAACAAAAAATAAAGCGCGGCCCTCTGGCGCCGGAATGCGCCTCCTGTTAGGTTCGGCCCGGGTCTCGAGAGGCCAGCGCATGGAATCCGACCGGTACGCGCGACAGCGGCTCTTCTCCCCCTTCGGCGCGGAGGGCCAGCAACGCCTCGGCGCGGCCCGCGTCACCCTGGTGGGGTGCGGCGCGCTCGGATCCCATCTCGCGCAGCATCTCGCGCGGGCCGGGGTGGGCCGCCTGCGAATCTGCGACCGCGACTTCGTCGAGCTCAACAACCTCCAGCGGCAGGTCCTCTTCGACGAGGAGGACGTGCGTCGGAATCTCCCCAAGGCGGCCGCCGCCGCGGAAAAACTCGCGCGCGTCAACAGCGCGATCGCCGTCGAGGGCCGCGTCGTGGACGTGAACCCCTCGAACGTCGCGTCGCTCATCGGGGACGCCGACCTCGTGCTCGACGGCACGGACAATTTCGAGACGCGGTTCCTCCTGAACGACGCGTGCCTGAAGCTGAAGAAGGCGTGGATCTACGGCGGCTGCGTGGCCGCGGACGGGATGGTGCTCGCCGTGCTTCCCGGCGAAACGGCCTGCTTCCGGTGCTTCGTGCCCGACCCGCCCGACCCGGGGAGCGTGCCGACGTGCGACACCGCGGGGGTGATCGGGCCCGCGGTGGGCGTGGTGGCCTCCCTGCAGGCCGCGGAGGCGCTGAAAATTCTCGTGGGCCGGAAGGAGGCGCTGGCGGGTGGCCTCCTCACGGTGGATGTCTGGGGAAACCGCCACCACCTGTTCCGGATGGCGCGGAATCCGGAATGCGTCGCCTGCGGCAAGGGACGGTACGAGTTCCTGGAAGGCGGCGCTTTTGGGGCCGCGACGACGCTCTGCGGCCGGAATGCGGTGCAGGTGCGGCCCGCGGTGGAAGCGTCCGTGGACCTGGTGGCGCTCGAGCGCCGGCTCTCCGCCGTGGGAAAAGTCGCGCGGAACGAATACCTGCTCCGGCTCGAGGCGGAGGGGTTCGAGGTCACCGTCTTCCCGGATGGTCGGGCGATCGTGAGGGGGACCGACGATCCCGCGCGGGCGCGGGCGATCTACGCCAAGTTCGTCGGGGCGTGACCCCCGGGTCACTCCTTCTTCTTGCGCCCGAGCTCGAACTTCACCGCATGGTCGACCTTCCCGTCCTTCATGAGCGACCACTCGTGGTTGATGTGGTCCGCGTCGACGAACGTCAGGACCAGGGCATGCATGTGCATGTCGGTCGGGCACTTCATGTTGGAGCCGCCGGTGCAGCGGAAATCGAGGGTCCCCTCTTTCGAGTCTTTCTGCGCCTTCATCCGGGGCTGGTTGCCGAGGGCGCAATAGTGGGTGAGGACGAGGTCGTCCCCGTCGATGTGGTACATGGTGACCATCTCGTGATCCGTTCCCGGCATGATGGTCTCCATGACCGTCGAGTCGCCGGAAATGACGCGGTAAGTGACAATGGTGGCGCCCATCTCCTTGGTCTCGGCGCTCCACGTGCCCGTGAGCTTCTTGAGCCGTTCAAGGCCGGGATGGGTCTTCTTCTCCTTCTTGTCCTTTTCCTGGGCCACGCCGGGGAGGGCGATGGCGAATACGACGGCGAGCGCGACGACGGGTGCGAGTTTCATGGTCGATCTCCAGACAGGTTCCCAGAGGATACCCCATCGATACGAATCGGGACCGCAAAATATTTCCAGGTTTTGCGACTTGAGGTGCCTGCACTGAGCCAGCCGTGGCTTCAGCGAAGACTGGCGAGTCGAAGTGGGCCCGGTCGGATTCGAACCGACAACCAAGGGATTATGAGTCCCCTGCTCTACCGTTGAGCCACGGGCCCCTGGGCGGGGAATCAGCCCGCTATTCGAAAGGCGCGCCCGGGGCCCGTCATGGCGGACATTCTACATCAAGAATCGGCCCGATCGCGGCGGGACCGCAGCGATATCCCCGGGAGTGTGTCAGTCTCGAGTTTCCAGATCCCAGATCCCAGCTTTCGGAAGTATCCAG
>DATHFI010000364.1:0-5251 GCA_035490275.1 Planctomycetota bacterium | reverse complement strand
CCCTGGATGTTGGCGTGGCCGCGGAGCGCGTTCACGCCGCCGCCGGCGCGGCCGATGTTGCCCAGGAGCAGCTGCAGGATCGCGGCCGCGCGGATGATCTGGACGCTCGTCGAATGGTGGGTCCAGCCGAGCGCGTACATGATCGTCCCGGCGCGGTCCGCCGTGCCCGTCGAGCACACGATCTCCGCCGCCTTGAGGAAATCCTCCTTGGTGCAGCCGCAGACCTCGCTCACCTTCTCGGGGGTGTAGCGCGAGAAATGCTTCTTCATCTGCTGGAAGACCGAGTTCGGATCGTCGAGCGACTCGGCGCGCCGGGCGAAACCGTTCTCGTCGAGCTGGTACTTCCATTTCGAGCGGTCGTACGCGCGCTTTTCGGCATCCCACCCGCCGAAGAGGCCGTCCTCGTTGATCTCGAAGCCGGGCTCGAGGAGGAAGAGGGCGGTCGTGTGGATCTTGACGTAGTCCTCGTGGTACTTCTTGTTCTCGAGGGTGTAGTGGATGAAGCCGTCCAGGAACGCGATGTCGGTGCCCGCGCGGATCTGGACGAAGTGGTCGCTGACCGCGGAGGTGCGGTTATAGCGCGGGTCGACGCTGACGAGCTTGGCGCCGCGCTTCTTCATGGCCTCGATCACCCACTTGAATCCGCACGGATGGTTCTCCGCGGGGTTGCCTCCCATCGCGAGGACGACGTCGGTGTTCCGGATGTCGGTCCATCCGTTGGTCATGGCGCCACGGCCGAAGGTGGGGGCCAAACTGGCCACGGTGGGAGCGTGTCATATCCGCGATTGCTGCTCGAGGTGGACGATCCCGAGGCTGCGCGCGGTCTTCTGGAGAAGCCAGTTGAACTCGTTGGTGTCGGTGCAGCCGCCGATGGCGGCGATCGTCTCGAGTCGGTTGACCGTCCGCCCCTGCGCGTCCTGCGTGATGAAGGACTTGTCCCGGGTCTGCTTGATGAGGACCGCGATCCGGTCGATGGCCTCGTTCCAGGACATGGGTTCCCACTTGTCGCCGCCCGGGCGCCTGTGCTGGACGTGGGTGAGGCGCCGGTCGTTGGCGATGTAATGCTTGAGCGTGGCGCCCTTGGGGCAGAGCGTGCCCTGGTTGATCGGGTGGTCGGGGTCGCCTTCGACGTGGACGATCTGGCGCTGGGTGTTCTTGCCGTCGCCGCGGGTGTGGACGATGACGCCGCAGGAGACGGAGCAATAGGGGCAGATGGAGCGGGTCTCGGTCGTGCGGGCGATCTTGAATTTGCGGGCTTCGGCGTGAGCGGGAACCAGACTGAACCCGAAGGGCGTGGCCAACGCGCCCGCGGCGGAGAGCTTTAGAAAATCGCGCCGGGTGACGGTCATCCCGCCCCTCTCAGCTGGCGTTCTCTTCGAACTCTATCACGGACTTCCCCGCGAATGTCGGAGAATCCGTGCCGGGACTGCCTTGCTCAATGTCTACGACAGTCACGGCGCCCCGTTTCTGGAATAATGATCCGGGCCCGGACCCTATTCCCCGGGAGTGTTTTTTTCTCGCCCGCGAAGGAGATGAGCGGCCATGACCAAGGGACGTCTTGAAGCCTTCAGCGACGGCGTCATCGCGATCCTGATCACGATCATGGTGCTCGAGCTGAAAGTTCCGCACGGCGACGACTGGGCGGCGTTGCGCCCGCTCGTCCCCGCCTTCTCGACCTACGTGCTCAGCTTCGTCTTCCTGGGGATCTACTGGAACAACCACCACCACATGCTCCTCGCGGCCGACCGGATCGACGGACGGGTGCTCTGGGCGAACCTGCACCTGCTCTTCTGGCTTTCGCTCGTGCCCGTGACGACGGGATGGGTGGGAAACACCAACCTGGCGCCGCTGCCGACGGCGCTTTACGGCGTCGATCTGCTTTTCGCCGCGATCGCGTACACGATCCTTCAAACGGCGATCCTCGCGCGGCAGGACTCGGGCTCGAAGCTGGCGACGGCCGTCGGCAAGGACATCAAGGGCAAACTCTCGGTCGCGCTCTACGTGCTGGCCATCCCGCTGGCCTTCGTGCGGCCCTGGATTTCGGCGGCGCTCTATGTGCTCGTGGCTCTGATCTGGCTGGTTCCGGACCGGCGAATCGAATCGGTGTTGAACCGCTGAGAGGGCCCCTCCCGGTCGCTCCTTACGGACCGAGGAGGAGCGCCATCGCGGGCATTCTATCGAAACTCATCCCTACAGGGCGGGAAGGATCCGGGGGATCAGGGGATACCCCAGGTCGCGCCACGCGTCGATGCCCCCGGCCAGGGGGCGGACGCGCGTCACGCCGTTCTTCATCAGGAGGAGCGCCACACGGGCGCTGGTTGCTTCGTTGGGTCAGGCGCAGTAAAGAACGACGTCTTTGTCCCTCGGAATCTCGGGGTGTCGTTTCGAGATCTCCTCGGGGGTCATGTGGAGCGCGCCCGGAATCGAGTGGGGAAGCGCCCGGACCGCCAGGGCGTGACGGAGGTCGACCACGACGTGCGGGACGCCTTTGTCCATCATCGCTTTGACTTCGTGGGGAGTGACGCGCGCGAGCCGGAGAAACCGGATCAGGAGTCGGCGCCGCGCGTATTTGTAGGCGAGGTAGAGCACCACGGCGCCGCCCAGGACCCAGGCGAGGCCGCCCCCCAGCCGGGCGCCCCACGCGGCCACCGCCTCGAGCTGATGGTGAAAGAGGATGCCCACGGAGAGGTACAAGACGATCCAGAGGAGGAGGCCCAGGGTATTGAGGAGCAGGAACCGGAAGAACCCGATGCCCGAGACTCCCGCCAGGGGGGCGGCGACCGTGTTGAGCCCGGGGATGAATTTCGCGATCAGGAGCGCCCCGAAGCCATAGCGGGTGAAGAGATTCTGGGTGCGCCGGACGCAGGAATCGGGCTCGAGCGAGATGCGGCAGAAAAAGGTCAGGATGCGGTTGCCGCGCCGGCGGCCGACGTAGTACCAGAAACAATTGGCCAGGAGGCCCGCGCCCGCGAGCGCCGCCACCGCCGGATAGAAGGGGATTTTCCCGGTCCCGACGAGGCCCCCCGCCGCGAGCAGGAAGACGTCCATGGGCACGGGGAGCGCGAGCTGGTCGAGGAGCATGAGGAAAAAAAGCGCCACCAGGCCGTGCCGGATCAACTGCTGGAGCGCGTCTTCCATGGCGGGTCTCGCCGCCATCCTACCGTGGCCGCCGCGATTCGGCTCCGTCGGAGGAAGGGGACGATCAAGTAGAGTAGCAGCGGCTCGATCCCGAGCAACCCGCAGCCTCCTCCACCACCCCCTCCCGGATTGGAGGACGGAGGAGGAGCCGGAGGTGGAGGCGCGGCGACGCCGTACTCGAAGGCGCCGAGGTCGCGGGTCGCCACGACCGGGCGCGCCTGGCCCGACTGGTGCGTCACGTACTGGGAAACCACGTCGTAGGTCGGCAGCACGGCCGTCGCGAGAGCGGCCGCCCCGTCGACACAACCAGATTCGCTCGCCAGGTGATAGTCCTGGCCCGGTTCATCGACGAAACCCGGGGACGTTCCGGTGACGTGCCCGCCGTTGTCCGTGATCGTCCCGGTCAGGCCGCTGTGCGAGTCGACCCATCCCGCCTTCATCCAGTGATTGCGCATCGTCAGCATCCCGTCCGCATCGAGCATCGCCAGCGCGCTCCCCGCGGCGGTCACGTAGACGATGTTGTTGCGGCAATCGGCCGACTCCGCGTTCGTCGAAAGGCGGAGCAGGGTCGTGTTTCCGCTCCGCAGGGAGACGACGGTGTTGTTGTAGAAGTAGAGCGTTCCCTGGCGGTACTCCGCCGTGACGCCGCTGTCGCCCCCGTAATGGACGATCTGGCTGTTCCCCGCGCCGTCCGGCTCGATGAGGATGTTGCCGTAGACGTACGTCGCGCCGTACTTGGGATCCGTGTAGAGCGCGCTGCTGTCGACGAGGTCAAGCTGGCGGTTGCCGCCCTCGATCCAGTTGAAGCGGATGACGCAGCCCGCGGAACGATCTTTCAGGTTGTTGCCCGGGCACCCCGCACGCAGCGGCCCGAAGCGGTTGAACTGGAAGGTGATTCCGTTGGCCTCGGTGTAATTGTTGTGCTCGTAGATGCTTCCCGAATTCCCGTTGTCGTAGATGTAGCAACCCTCCACGAGGAGGTCGCTCGTCCCCGACGCGCAGAAGAATCCGTTGCCGCAGTCGTGGAAGACGCAGTTGCGCACGATGATGTGGTCGCCCTTCTCGATGTAGATCGCCGCGGCGTTGTTCAGATAGCTTCCGGAGCTCCCGCCGTCGTCGGTGAAGGTGTAGGGCGGGCGGGCGCTCCGGATCTCGAGATTCTCCACCGTGATGTAGGCCGGGGTCAGGTCGGCGGGGGTATTGGCGCCTCCGATCTTGAGGACGCCGCGGTCTTCGTTCCAGTAGTTGAGTCCCGGCGCGGTGACGGCGTTGGCGCCGTCGATGACGGGCCGTTCGCCGCCCGGACCGAGGATGCCTCGGACGACGATCGGGGCGGGCTGGGTGCCCTGCCGGCAGATGACCCACTTTTCCTGGTAGGCGGAGGCGCGCCAGTAGATGAGGACCTCGTCGCCGGGGGCGAGGGTGGCCCAGGGCACGGCTCCGATGGTCGCGTAGGTTTTGCCGGGGCCGACTTCGTAGGTGGCGGCCCAGGCGGTCGATGAGAGGAAGAGGAAGGCCGGGGTCCAGCGCGCGATCGCCTTCACGCCCCTATTCTACCATTATTTATGCGTTCCCCGCTGTCAACTGATAACCACCGACCTCTTTCTGATGTCTGAAGTCTGATGTCTGAAGTCTATTTTTTCGCCTCCTGCCATGCCCCCTTCAAACGCTCGAACGTCCCCGCCCCCTCCGCCTCGCCCTTGAGATACCCCGCGTCGATCCGCGCCGCATTCGCCTTCAGGAGCTCGATCACGATCTGGCGATCCGCCGGAAGATCCGTCGCGACCCGGAATAGAATCAGGTCCTCGACCGTCGCCACCGGCAGATGCATCTGGAGCACCGGCCCCGGCTGCGCCCGCCCGATCACCCGCTTCTGGAACGGCGTCGACGCCTCGACGAGCTCGACGCTCGAGTTCCCGCCCAGCCGGGCGTCGAGGTACTTCAGGCTCAGAGGCCCCGGACCCGGTTCCTGCTGTAGTCCTTCGCCCCGCGCCGCGCTCAGGATCGTCGCCCGTTGCGCCTCGCCCGAGGGAATGAGCAATTCGACTCCCCGCGGATCGCGCTTCACCCCCCAGGCCTGGTGCGCCAGGTCGCCGATCACCACGGGCGGATG
>DATHFI010000363.1:0-2315 GCA_035490275.1 Planctomycetota bacterium | reverse complement strand
CCGCGACCGAGCGCCGCTCGCTCTCGGACGAAGAGGTGATCCATTACGGGCTCATCCCCCGGACGCACCGCGGCATCTTCGCGATCAACGAGCTGCCCGACCTCCAGACGCGCATCCAGGTCGGCCTCCTCAACATCATGGAGGAGCGGGACGTGCAGATCCGCGGCTTCCCGGTGCGCCTGCCGCTGGACGTCTGCATCGTCTACTCGGCGAACCCGGAGGACTACACGAACCGCGGGACGATCATCACGCCGCTCCGGGACCGCATCGACTCGCAGATCCTGACCCATTACCCCGCGACGCTCGAGGACGCCATGGCCATCACGGCCCAGGAGTCGTGGGTCCAGCGGTCGGGCGCGCCGCCGGTGAAGATCCCGAGGCTCCTTCGCGAGATCGTCGACAGCGTGGCCTTCGCGGCGCGGAAGAGCGAGTTCGTCGACCAGTCGAGCGGCGTCTCCGCGCGCCTCGCGATCGCGGCGCTCGAAAATGTCGTTTCGAATGCGGAGCAGCGGGCCCTCGCCACCGGCGAGGCCTCGGCCGTGCCGCGCGTCTGCGACCTTTACTCGGCCCTGCCCGCCGTGACGGGGAAAATCGAGCTCGTCTACGAGGGGGAGCAGGAGGGGCTCGCGGCGGTCGGCCGCCGGGTCCTCGGCGAGGCCGTCCAGCAACTCTTCGCCCGCTATTTCCCGAATTCGGCCCCGCCCAAGGCGAAACCGAAGCGCCCCTCGGCCCCCGAGGCGACGGGCCGGGGATCCAAGGACACCGCGGCGGAGGAGACGGTCTACAAGCCGGTGCTGGACTGGTTCTCCAAGGGGAACAAGATCGAGATCACGGACGCGATGACCTCCGCGGACTACGCTTCGGCGCTCTCGAAGGCGGAGGGCCTGCGGGAAATCGCGGTCCGCCACGTGAAACCCGAGGGGGCCGAGGAGATCCCGCTCGCGATGGAGTTCGTCCTCGAGGGGCTCCACCAGAATTCCCTCGTCGCGCGGGAAGAAGTCGACGCGAAAGTGAGCTACCGGGACATGCTGCGTCAGATGTTCGAGTCGCTTTGAGGCAGACATCAGACCTCGGACTTCAGACTTCAGGCCGAAGGACTCATTCGGAAGTCATCGGTCATCGGTCATCGGTCATCGGTAATCTGCCATGATCGGATTTCGATACGAGGCTTGGGACGAAGAACTGGCGCGGAAGATGCGCCGGTTCACGACGCTCCTCGCGCTCTTCCACCACCTCCTGCTCCAGCGCAACGGCGACGTCGAGGAGGCGCTGCGGATGATGCGGCGGCTCCAGGAGCACGGCTACATCGACCCTGACGCCGATCTCGACGAGTTCGCGCGGTCCCTCCAGGAGTCCAGGATCGTCTCCCTGCAAAAGGGCATTCCGCGTCTCACCGCGCGGGGCGAGCGGTTCGTCCGGCGCGAGGCGCTCAACCAGATCTTCACGAACCTCAAGAAGGGCGCGGTCGGCGAGCACCGGACCCCGCACGCCGGGGACGGGGGCGAGCGGCTTCCCGAGACGCGCCCGTGGGAATTCGGGGACGACCTCGCCGGGCTCGACCTCCAGACGACGATGCACAACGCGCTCCGTCGGACGGGCGCGGACCTGTCGCTCGCCGAGCGCGATTTCGAACTCTACGAAAGCGAGCACGCGACGAGCTGCGCGACGGTCCTCATGGTGGACGTGAGCCACTCGATGATCCTGTACGGCGAGGACCGCATCACGCCGGCCAAGAAGGTCGCGCTGGCGCTCACCGAGCTGATCCGGACGCGCTATCCCAAGGACACGCTCCAGGTGGTGCTCTTCGGCGACGACGCGATGGAAGTGAAGCCCGAGGAGCTGCCCTACATCGGGGCCGGCCCGTTCCACACGAATACGCGGGCGGGGCTCCAGCTGGCGCAGAAACTGCTCGCCCGCAAGAAGCTCCCAAACCGGCAGATCTTCATGATCACGGACGGCAAGGCGAGCGCCATCACCGAGAACGGGCGCATCTACAAGAACCCCTTCGGCATGGACCCGAAGATCGTGGCGATGACGCTCGAGGAGGCGGCCCACTGCCGGCGGAACCGCATCGTCATCACGACCTTCATGCTCACGGACGACCCCACGCTCGTCGCCTTCGTGGACAAGCTGACGAAGGTGAACCGGGGGCGCGCGTTCTACAGCACGGCGGACGACCTGGGGAGCGCCGTCTTCGTCGACTACCTCCGGAACCGCCGCCGGAAGATGTGATGGAAGCCCGCCCATGCCCTTCCAATGGCCCCCGGGATTTGCGCGGATCCCCGAGGACGACTGGACGCGCGCGCCGATCGAAA
>DATHFI010000362.1:0-8960 GCA_035490275.1 Planctomycetota bacterium | reverse complement strand
CGGGGCCGTCCTCCGCGGCGACATGGCTCCCATTACCGTCGGCGACTACACGAACATCCAGGACCTGTGCGTCCTCCACTGCGACCCCGGCCTCGAGTTGACCATCGGGATGTTCGTCACGATCGGCCACGCGGCGGTGATCCACGGCAAGTCGATCGCGGACAAGTGCCTGATCGGGATGGGCTCCACGCTCCTCGCGGGGAGCGAGATCGGCGAGGGATGCATCGTCGCGGCCGGCGCGCTCGTCCGGGAGAACCAGAAAGTTCCGCCGCGATCGATCGTCGCGGGCGTACCCGCGAAGGAGATCGGGAAAGTCACCGACGCGCAGTTCGCCACGTTCGAGGATCGGGCGATGCGCTACTACGCCACGGCCCGGCGCCACGTCGAAGGGAAGATCGATCCCAGGCACATGAGCGAGTACACGCCGGGACCGAAGCCTCCGGGCTATTGAAGGACCTCCATCACGGCCCGGGCCAGCTTCGCGGGGTCGTGCCGGACGAGGTGCGGGCCCGCGACGAATCGAGCGGGACGGGCGCGGCGATGGGCGTCCCTTCGCCTCACCTTCTCAAGCAGGTCGCCTCCGCGGGTCTCAAGTCCCGAGGGATCCACCCAATCGGCGTCCCCGATCGCCCATGCGGGCGGTCTTTTCGTATTCGCGATCACCCTGTCGGGCGGGCGGCCGAGGTACCTCGCGATTTCATCGACGTGGTCGCGGGCGGTGAATCCGTCCGTCTGGCCCGCCTGCGTGAGGATGTTGAGCACGTAGGCCACGCGCTTTCCCCGCAGCGCCGCGCGCACTCCGGTGGCGAGCAGGATCGATACGAGCGCCGTCCGCAGCGAGCCCGGGCCCAGGACAACGAGGTCCGCCCGCTTTAATGCGTGCAGGGCCTGCGGCGTGGCCACGATCGGCGGCTTGTGAAAAACCCGGATAATGCGACTCCGGGGCTTCCTTCGAATGATCTCCCATTCGCCGCGGATCGTCTTGCCGGTCGAGAGACGCGCCGCGATCTGACCCGAGTCCTCGGAAACCGGGAGGATTGTTCCCCGGACTCCGGACAAAGCCGCCAGCTTCGATACCGCCTTAGTAAGAGAGCCTTCGACGGTTGTCAGCGCCGCGAGGATCAGATTGCCTAGGCTGGCGCCCTCGAGCTCTCCCGTCCCGAAGCGGATGTCGAGGACCTGTCGGAGGACATTCCTGCGATCGCCCAGCGCGGTCAGGCAATTCCGCACATCCCCGACCGCCGGGAGACCGTACTCCCTCCTGAGATGCCCGCTGTGCCCGCCGTTGTCCGTGACGCCGACGATCCCGGTCACGTCGAGGCCCCGGCGCGAAAGTCCGCGGAGCAGCTGCCCCTGTCCCGTTCCACCTCCCAGGGTGACGATTCTCGTCATGGATGACGCCCGGCGGCCATGAAGAGGATGCGGATCCCAGCGAGACCGAGCGCCACGGCGAGACCCCGGACGATCCATGGGCCGCGGATCCGCGTCGACAGTCGAGCCCCGACCTGCGCGCCGACGACGGCGCCGAGAGCGAGGAAGGCCGTGCGGGAGGCCGTTTCGGCAAAGTCCCCGTGCGCGGCGTGCTCGATCGTCCCCGCCAGCGCGAGGAACGCGAGAATGAAGTGGGAAGTCGCCGTCGCGACGTGGACGGGGAACTTCAACAGGTGGATGAGCGCCGGCACGTGGATGATGCCGCCGCCGATGCCCAGCAGGTTCGCGATGTAGCCGACGAAAAGGCTGAGGACCATGCCGAGCTTGAGTCGGCGGGTGAGGAAGGGTGGCCGCGCGGCGGGATCGGGCGAGGGCGGCGGGGGAGGGGGCTCCGACGCGACCAGGTCACGCCCGGGCCGCATCATCAGGTAGACCGCCACGGCCAACATCAGGACGCTGAAGAGGATTTCGAACGAACGGCGCGGAATGTACGAGATCGTGTGGGCGCCGAGCAACGCCCCCGGGATTCCCGCGATGGTGAACAGGATGCCGGACTTGTAGTCGATCCGCTTCATGCGGGCGTAGGCGATCGTCCCGGAGAAGGCGTTGAAGAAGACGACGGCGAGCGAGACGGCGGTGACGATTTCCGGCTTGTCCCCCGGGTAGATCAGGATCAGCGCGGGGACGAGGATGAATCCGCCACCGGCGCCGATGAGCGTCCCGAGCGTTCCGACCCCGAAGCCGAGGAGGACCAGCCACAGGTCTCCGGGCATTAAGGGGTCGCCGCTCCTTTCTCGAGCCGGGGGAGGGGCCGGCCGTGACGGGTCCTGTAGTTGTACCGGACCACCCGTTCCGGCGCCACCTTGAAAAGGGCGCGGGGGCGCGCCATAGTGGGGCGATGGAGGAGGACCGCACGCTGACCTGCGTCGACTGCGGCCTCAAGTTCATCTTCTCGGCGGCCGAGCAGCGGGAGCACGTCCGCCGGGGCTACGAGCACGAACCCCGCCGCTGCCCGCCGTGCCGGGCCGAGGCCCGGCGGTCCCGCCGGCCGCCGGGGCCGGGCCACATCACGCTGTGCGCCTCCTGCGGGATCGAGGTCGCGCTCCCCGCGCCGCCCCCCCAGGGCCGGGCCGTCCTGTGCGATGCGTGCCGCGCGCCCCGCTGACGCCGGAGTCCGGAATCCACTTGATTTGGCTCGCGAAAGGGGCTATTCTTAGTTTCGGAGACTGAGACTCAGTCTCAATTAGAGAACCAGGGATGCGCGTCGACCTCGGGACCTTCCAGGACCGCCTGCGGGGAAGGGGGCTGAAGCTCACCCGGCCCCGCCGCCTCGTGGCCGAGAAGCTCCTCTCCACCGGCGGCCACCTCGCCGCCGACGATCTCATCCAGCTCCTCCGCAAGGACGGCACCCCCGTGGGCCGCGCGACCGTCTACCGGACGCTCGCCATCCTTCGCACCGCCGGGCTCTTCGACGAGCACGATTTTGGATCCGGCCACAAGGTCTACGAGCGCGCGATCGGCCGTCCCCATCACGACCACCTGTACTGCATCTCCTGCGGCGCCGTCATCGAGTTCCGCGAGCCGCGCATCGAGAGCCTCCAGGACGAGGTCACCCGCCGCTACCGCTTCACCGCGATGTACCACAGCCACAAGATTTTCGGCTACTGCCGCCGCTGCCGCGGCCGAGCGCCGGCACCGGCGAGGACGGAACGGAATGACTGAGACGCTCGACCGGACCCCGGCCGGCGCCCGCGTCGTTATCGACGGCGTCGACGGCCCCCTCGGCACGAGACTCGCGGAGCTCGGGCTTCTCCCGGGCGCCGAGGTGGAAGTGGTCCAGGCGATCCCCCTCGGTGGTCCGATCGTCCTCGACCGCGAGGGTTTCCTCCTCGCGATCCGCAGGGACGATGCGCGATCGATCCGAGTCCGGGGATCCAAGCCATGACCGTCGCCGCTCCCCCGGCCCTCCGGACCGTGGCCCTCGTGGGCAATCCCAACACGGGCAAGAGCACCCTCTTCAACCGGCTCAGCGGCCTTCGCCAGCGCGTCGGCAACTATCCGGGAGTCACGGTCGAACGGCGCGTGGGCCGGGCCCATCTCGCGGATGGGGAAGAGGTGCGCGTCATCGACCTGCCCGGCATGCGCAGCCTCGCCCCCCGGTCGCCGGACGAGCGCATCGCGGTGGACGTCCTCCTCGGACGCCGCGCCGACACTCCCGCGCCCGACGCGGCCGTCGTCATCCTGAACGCCCTCCACCTCGAGATCGGCCTCTACCTCCTTCTCGAGGTGCGGGAGCTCGGCGTCCCCGTCGTCGCGTGCCTCAACATCTCCGACGAGGCGGAGCGCGCGGGGATCACGATCGACCGTGAAGCGCTCTCGCGAGAGATGGGCGTCCCCGTCGTGCGGACGGTCGCCACGCGCGGAGAGGGGATGGACGAGCTGAAGGCGGAGATCGCCCGGGCGACTCTCCTTCCCCGGGTCCCGCCCGTGCCGCTGCCCGAGCCCCTCCACGGAATGTGCGACCGGCTCCGCGGGGCATGGCCGGGAACTCCCGGCGACGCCGAGATCGCCGACGCGCTCATCGAAGGGCCCGAAGCGGATGGAATACCCGACGGCGTCCGCGAGGCGCTCCGGAAGGAGCGGGGGATCGAGACCGGGGGACGCCTGCGGGATCTCGTCGTCGGTGCCCGTCGTCGCCGGATCGCGGAGATCTGCGGCCTGGCGATTCGCCGCGCTCCGCCCGATCCGCGACGCGACTGGACCCGCCGGCTCGACCGGACCTTCACCCATCCCGTGGCCGGCTACGCGATTTTCCTCGCGGTCATGGCCCTCGTCTTCGTGGCCATGTTCTGGCTGGCGCAGTTTCCGATGGACTGGATCAAGTCGGGCATCGCGGCCCTCCAGCGCGGGGTAGTCGCCGGGTTCGGCCCGGGGGATCTGTCGAGCCTCCTCAGCGACGGCGTCCTCGAGGGCGTCGGCGCCGTGGTGGTCTTCCTCCCGCAGATCGCGCTCCTCTTCATCTTCCTCGGGATCCTGGAGGACACGGGATACCTGTCGCGCGCGGTGCTCCTCCTCGACCGGCCGATGGCGGCGGCGGGACTCTCGGGCCGGGGATTCGTGCCGCTGCTCGGCTCGATGGCCTGCGCCGTGCCGGGCGTGATGGGGACGCGGGTGATTCCGGACGTGCGCGAGCGGCTCGTGACGATCTTCGTCGCGCCGCTCATGACCTGCAGCGCGCGCCTGCCGGTCTACTCCTGCCTGATCGGCGTCGTGATCCTGGCCGCCCCGTGGGTGCAGGCGCTCGTGCTCCTGGGGCTCTACGTCCTGGGCGCGGGATCGGCCTTCACGCTGGCGTGGGTGCTGCGGCGGGCCCGCCGCCGGCCCGCCCGGACCGATTTCCTGGTCGAACTCCCCCCGTACCGCTGGCCGACGTGGCGCACGACCGGGATCCAGCTCTGGCAGCGCGTGCGGGCTTTTCTCCGCCGCGCGGGGACGGTGATCCTCGGCATCATGGTCCTGCTCTGGTTCCTCGAGCATCATCCCCGGTCGGCCGATCCGGCGCGCCAGCTCGAGGAAAGCTACGCCGGCCGCGCGGGGAAGATCGTCGAGCCCGCGCTCAAGCCCCTCGGGCACAACTGGAAAACCGGGATCGGCATCCTCACCGCCTTCTTCAGCGCCCGCGAGGTTTACGTGGGCACGATGGGGACGGTCTACGGCGTGGAGGGCGCGGCGGACGACCCCACCGAGCTCAAGGCCCGGATGCAGGCCGAACGCGATCCGGCGACGGGCCGCCCGCACTGGACGCTCGCGGCCGGGCTCTCGCTCATGATTTTCTTCGTCTACGCGATGCTCTGCAGTTCGACGGTCGTGACGGTCTTCCGCGAGTCGGGATCGTGGAGGTGGGCGCTCCTCCAGCTCGGGGTCATGACGGGCCTCGCGTGGGTCGCCGCCTTCGCCGTCTACCGCGCCGCCTCGGCGGCAGGCTGGGGAGCCTGATCATGATCCAGTCGCTCCTCGCCCTGGCGCTCGTGGCGGTCACCTCCGGCTGGCTCGGGGTTCGCGCGCTCCGCCTCCTCCGGCGCGGGGGCGCCTGCTCCGGCTGCGCCCTGGCCCCGCTCCGTCCCCGGGGCCGGAACTAGGAATTTCCATGCGCTCCCCTCGCGCTCATCGAGACATTCCTGAGACTGAGTCTCAATATCAATGGCGCCTCACTTCACCCGTATCCCTGGTGGACTTTTTCCCATGAGAACCGCGCCCCTGGTGTGGATCGCGCTCGGCGTCCTCTCCCTGGCCGCCCTCCCCGCGGGTGCGGACGAACGGAAGTACACCTACAGCTACGAGGCGAAAACCCTTCCGAAGGGGGTCTTCGAGTCCGAGCACTGGGCCACATTCCGCACCGGCAAGGAAGACGGGACTTTCCTCCGGATCGATTTCCGCGAGGAGCTGGAATACGGCCTCACGGACCGGCTGACCACCGCGCTCTACCTCAACTTCGAATATCTCCGGGCCGACGGCGTGTCGGGCCTCGACAACGAGCGGGATCTCAAGTTCGACGGCGTCTCGAGCGAGTGGAAATACCGGCTGACGGACGCCGGGATTTTTCCCGTCGGGCTCCTCGCGTACGCCGAGGTCAGCGTCCGCGAGGATGAGGTCGAGCTGGAAACCAAGATGGTCGTCAGCCGCGAACTCGGCCCCGTGTCGTTCGCCTACAACCTCGTCCTCGAACTGGCCTGGGAGAAAGAGGAAGACCCCTCGGGCGAAACCGATTGGAAGAAGGGGTCGCAGATCGCCCACACCGCGGGCCTGTCCTGCGACGTGGGATCGGGCGTGAATGTCGGTCTCGAAGCGGTCGCCCGGCAAGACCTCGAGGGAAGTTTCTCGGCGACCGAGAATCATTCCTACTTCGTCGGGCCGAACCTCCACGTGTCGAGCCCCGGCTGGTGGGCGACGCTCACGCTGCTCAAGCAGGTCGACATCAAGGAGAACACCGGACTGGTCCTCGACGGCCAGGAACGGTACGAGATCCGGCTGATCTTCGGCATCCACTTCTGATCGGAGCGGCGATGTCCCTGCGGCGGTTCTGGATCTGGCCCCTGGCGGCGGCCCTCGCGGCGCTCCTCTCCGCGTGCGCCGCCTTCATCCCGGAGCCCGAGCCCGTGGACGCGGGAGGGGACGCGTTGCTCCTGCGCGACCTGCGGGACGGCCGGCGCCTCTACATCGACAAGTGCGGCGGGTGCCACCGTCTGTACGACGTCGACTCGTTCGCCGACGACGCGTGGCGAAGGCACATCCAGGAAATGATCGATCGCGGCAACGTCAAGCTCACCGCGGGCGAGCACGACCTCCTCGCGCGCTACCTGACCACGCTGAACGCCAAGCCGAGGCCCTGAAAGGGAATCTGCTAAACTGTCAGCGTGATCGCCTTCCGGATCGCCGCTCTCGCCCTGCCCCTGGCCGCGGCGCTCCTGGCCCCGGCCCTTCTGGCGTGGAAACCGGGATGGAAAGCCGCGACGCTCGCCCATGCGGCCCTCTGCGCGCTCGTGGTGCTCTTCGGCCTGATTTCGGGCGCGGGCATGGCGGTTCTCCTCGGTGTGGTCCTGCTCGCCAGTTCGTTCACCCTCCTGGCCACAGGAATCCATCTCGCGATGGGACAAGTCGCCGCGGGACTTGTCGCGTGCCTCCTGGCGGGCTCCGTCTTTCTCGCGCCGCAGGCGGTCGACGACGCGATCCAGAGGAATCAACTCGCCGCGATCGCGCCGCGCATCAACCTCTGCTTCTCCGTGAGTCCCTGGGCCGGAATGGCATCGTCGCTCTTCGGTATGGACGTCCTGCGCGATTTCCGGTCGCTCTACCGGGCCCACCTGGCGGATTATGCCGACGTCCGCATTCCGGGGTGGGGCGACCTGGCGACCGGATATGCCATCGTCGGGATCATCGTCGGCGGGGCGGGGCTCGCGGTGCGACGGAGGTTCCGCCGGAGCCCGGCATGATCTACCTCGACAACGCGGCGACGACGTGGCCGAAGCCCGAGTCCGTTTACCGCGCGCTCGACGAATTCGCACGGAACGCCGCGGCCAATCCCGGGCGGAGCGGCCACCGCATGGCCGTCGCGGCCGAGGCGAAAGTCGGTGAGGCGCGCGCCCGGGTCGCGAATCTCCTCAACGCGGAATCTCCCGACCGGATTGTCCTCACCCTGAACGCCACGGACGCCCTCAATATCGCGATCAAGGGAATCCTCCGCCCGGGAGACCACGTGGTGACCTCGGTCCTCGAGCACAACTCGATCAACCGGCCCCTCGCGGCGCTGGAGCAGGCGGGGGCGATCGCGGTCACGCGGCTCCCCGCGGAGCCCGACGGAAGCCTGTCGGTCGACGCCCTGCGCGGGGCCCTGACGCCGGCCACGCGCCTGGTGGCGGTGACGCACGGCTCGAACGTCCTCGGCGTGGTCAACGACGCCGCGGCGCTGGGAGACCTCGCGATGCGTCACGGCGCGGTCCTCCTCCTCGACGCGTCCCAGACGGCGGGGGTCGTGCCGATCGACGTGCGAGCCCAGCAGCTCGATCTCGTCGCTTTCCCCGGGCACAAGGGATGCCTCGGACCCATGGGCACGGGCGTCCTGTACGTCCGCGCCGGGCTTTCCCTCCGCCCCTTCCGCGAGGGGGGAACGGGCTTCGCGGCCGAGAGCGAGCTCCAGCCCGAGGCCATGCCCTTCCGGCTCGAGGGAGGCACGCCGAACGCGCATGGCCTCGCGGGGCTCGCCGCGGGGCTGGAATTCCTCGAGCGCGAGGGCGTGGCGAAGATCGGCGCCCACGAGCGCGACCTCGCCCTCCGGTTCGCCGAGGAGGCGAGACGAATTCCCGGGATCACCGTCTGGAGCGGCAGGAGTCCCGCGAAACAGATCGGCCCCGTCTCACTGTCAATCCAGGGCCGGGAGCCGGGCGAGGTCGGCGCGGCGCTCGACGAGCGGTACGGCATCGCGTGCCGGCCGGGCCTTCACTGCGCGCCGGGGACCCACCGGTTTCTCGGGACCTTTCCGAAGGGGACGGTGCGCTTCAGCTTCGGATATTTCAACACCCCCGCGGACGTCGCGGCGGCCGCCGGGGCGCTGAGAGAAATTGCGACGGGAAATTGACCCGCCCGGGCGTCCGGGATACAGTGACGCCCGGTCCCGCCTTGGAGGATTGACCATGCGCCGAATCGCCGCCGCCCTCTTCGCCCTGGCCTTCGTGGCCGGATGCAGCCTCGCCGACCCCGATGTCCGGCAGCGGAAGGCCATCGACGACGCCCAGCGGCGCATCGTCACCCTCGACGCCCAGCTCGGGAAGATCCAGGAGGGGAAGGATGCCCTCGCGTCGGAGCCCGCTTCCGACGACAAGACCGCCCGTCTCGCGGATCTCGAGGGGCAGGAGAAAACCCTCCGCGAGCAGCGCTCGAAGGAGGAGGAGGAGGTCAAGCGCCTCGAGGGGGAGATGACGGCGGCGAAGGAGGCGGCGGAGAAAGAGGCCGCGGCCAAGGAAGCGGCCGAGAAG
>DATHFI010000361.1:0-3636 GCA_035490275.1 Planctomycetota bacterium | reverse complement strand
CTGCCTCCTCGTCGGGCTCGTGCTTGGAATGCGCTCACTCTTCGTAATCCGCCAGAGCCAGGGCCAGCTCCGGGGGTATCCGCTCGCGATCACGTCCATCGTCGTCGGATTCGTGATGCTGGTGGTTGGTCCGCTGGTCGTGAGGACGATCAGAATCACCGATAGCGGCGTAACCCAATCCTATTCCGAGTGGCATGGCCGGCCGTGGCGCGGGGACAGTCCGAAGGTCTCGCGCGCTTACTCGAAGCTCGTTACCGAGATCCCGCCCCTGGACTGGTTTCAAGGAAGCCTGTCGGCTCGGAGAATTCCGGGAGCGGCCTCGGTCGGCGAGGAAAATATGCAACTCCAGGACACCCAGGCGGTGGACCGGATCGTCGAGCGGGTCGGCTTTGCCGGGTTTCAATCGGAGAACATCATCGAGGTAACCCTTCGGAACCTGAGGGAGAAGGGCACGGACGCGCCCCTCGTGATCTGGATCGCGGAGGTGGATTCCGATGTTCAACCCGAGGAATCGGACTTCGCGAGGAAAAAGCCGGGTGAGTACATCCTGAAGAAGGGCCGGATCTACTTCGGCGTGTACACCGAGAGGCCCCCGTTCGGCGCTGAGATGGTGAATCGCCTCGGGGACCATTACGCCGAGCGGCTGAAAGCCATCGAGCTCGACCGCCGGCGGGATAATTAATTCTCGACGCGCCACTGGCTCAGTTGAAACCCAACCACCAAGGCACAAAGTCACCTAGGACTGGCCGCAGAAGGGGACGATCGGGAGGGCCGCGGGAGAAGCCGCCTTCTTCCGCGGCCCTCCCCGCCGTCCCTCCGGCCCGGCAGGGCCGGTGCGTGGCCTGCAGGGCCACGCCCTTCTGCGGCCTTCATCGACCCTCGGCTTGGTGTCTTCGTGTCTTGGTGGTTCGTCCGTGGTTTCAACGAAGGCACCCACGACTCCTGACTCATGCCTTCGTTGGTTAATGCATCGCTTTCGTTTCTGCCACCAGGTTGTTCGCCCTGAGAAGCGACTCGAACGTCCCCGCGTCGGTCCAGAATCCGTCCAGCGTCTCGTGGGTCAGCGTGCCCTGCTTCACGTAGTAGTTGTTCACGTCCGTGATCTCGAGCTCGCCGCGCCCCGAGGGTTTGAGCGACTTGATCACCTTCCAGACCGCGGCGTCGTACATGTAGATTCCCGTCACGGCGTATTTCGACCTGGGTTTCTTCGGCTTCTCCTCGATTCCGACGATGCGGCCGTCCTCCAGCTCGGGCACGCCGAAACGCTGGGGGTCGGGAACCTCCTTCAGGAAGATCTTCGCGCCCGACTTCTGCTTCAGGTAGGACTCGAGCCCCGGCCGGATGTCGCCGCTGAAGATGTTGTCGCCGAGGATGACGCAGACGCGGTCGCCCTCGACGAACTGCTCGCACAGGCCGAGCGCCTCCGCGATGCCGCCCTCGCCCTCCTGGTAGGTGTAGTGGAGGTCGCGCAGGCCGAGCGAGCGCCCGTTGCCGAGCAGCCGGAGGAAGTGGCCCGCGAAGGGGCCGCCCGTGACGAGCATGACCTCGCGTATCCCCGCGGCCGCCAGTTTCTCGAGGGGGTAATAGACCATCGGCTTGCGGTAGACCGGCAGGAGGTGCTTATTCGTGACCTTCGTGAGCGGCGCGAGGCGCGATCCCAGCCCTCCCGCGAGGACGACCCCCTTGATGGCGGAGCTCATGGAGCGATTTTCCCCTCCGTCGGGCTCGACGGCGTGGCGTAATCCTTTTTCGGGATGCGCCCCGCGAGGAACGCCAGGCGGCCCGCCTCGCATGCGTGCTTCATCGCTGTCGCCATCGACACGGGGTCGCGCGCGCCCGCCACGGCCGTGTTGAGCAGGACGCCCGCGGCACCCAGCTCCATCGCGGCCGCCACGTCGCTCGCCGTGCCGACGCCCGCGTCCAGAATGACCGGCGCCTTCACGCGCGAGAGGATGATCCGGATGTTCAGGGGATTGAGGATTCCCAGGCCGCTCCCGATCGGCGCCCCGAGCGGCATCACGGCCGCCGCGCCCGCGTCCTCGAGCCGGAGCGCGGTCACCACGTCGTCCGAGGTGTATGGCAAGACCGTGAATCCGTCCTTCACGAGCTTGCGGGTCGCCTCCAGCAATCCCGCCAGGTCCGGATAGAGCGTCGCTTCGTCGCCGATCACCTCGAGCTTCACGAGGTCGGTGTCGAGCGCCTCGCGCGCGAGCCGCGCCGTCCGCACCGCCTCCGCGGCCGTGAAGCAACCGGCCGTGTTCGGGAGGAGTTTGATCTTTGCGCGGTCGATCCACGAGAGAAGGCCCGCTTTCGAGCGATCGTTCAGGTCGACCCGGCGGACCGCGACCGTCACGCACTCGGTCCCCGACGCGGCGTGGCAGGCCGCCATGACCTCGGGCGAGGGGTACTTGCCCGTCCCGAGGAAGAGGCGCGAGCCGAATTCGTGACGACCGACCTTCAGGGTCACGGCTTATCCTCCGCCGACGAGGGTTACGATCTCGACGCGGTCGCCTTCGGCCAGTTCCGACCTGGCATAGGCGTTTTTCGGCACGGCCTGGCCGTTCACCTCGACCGCGACGGGCTTGGCCTCGAGCTCGAGATCGCGCAGGAGGGCGCTGACGGTCGTGCCCGGATCGAGGCGCCGCCCATCGCCATTCACGACGACGTTCATCGGCGACGAATTATAGCGAGCGTCAAGGCGGGGGTCTACGCGCGGCCTCGAGCACGAGCCCGCGTCGCAACCCGTGTACGGTCGCGGTGAAGGACCCGATTCCCAGCGTCCTCATCGCTTCGATCAGGATCGCCGCGCCCGCCACGATGATGTCCGCGCGTTCCGGGTCGAGCCCCGGAATTCTCTTTCGCTCCTTCAGCGGGACTCCCGCCAATCGGTCGAAGAGCGCTTCCAATTCGCCCAGCGGGAGGCGTCGACCCTCCGGGTCGCCGTCGGGCCGCGCCATCCGCGCCACGTTGACGCACGTGCCGCCCACTCCCAGGAACGTCGCCGGCGCCGGGAAGCGGAGACGGGCCGCCAGCCTCGTCCGCACCTCTTCGAAGAGCGCGCTCCGCTCGGCGGGGGAGGGCGGGTCTGATTTCAGGATCGCCTCGGTGAGGCGCACCGCCCCGAGGGGCAGGCTCACCGACCTCTCGAGCCGTCCCGGGGACCCGACCATGAGTTCCGTGGAGCCTCCGCCGATGTCGACCGCGGCCAGCCTCCGCTCGCGGCGCCCGAAGGTCGCCCCGAGAAAGGCGAGCCGCGCCTCTTCACGGCCGCTGATGATCCGGAGGGGGACTCCGGCCTCCTTCCGGCAGCGCGCGGCGAAGCGGCGTCCGTTCCGCGCCGTCCGGACCGCCTCGGTGGCCACGGCCACGACGCGATCGGCTCCAAGCTCGTCGCAGACCCGGCGGAACTCCTTGAGGACGCCGATCGTGTGCTTTTGCGCCGCGGGGGAAAGACGCCCCGTCCGGTCCATTCCCCGACCCAGCCGCGTGACGGCGGACCGGTGCCTCAGCAGGCGCGTCTTCCGGCCCTCCACCGACGCGACCAGGAGCTTGACCGAGTTCGACCCGACGTCGATGGCGCCGATGATCATGCCTTGAGCGCGTCGAGTCCGATGGGGATGGAGGCCGGCGTGAGAT
>DATHFI010000360.1:0-3287 GCA_035490275.1 Planctomycetota bacterium | reverse complement strand
CTCGCCTACGCCCGCCAGAAGCTCCGCCTGCTCCTGGCCGAGCGCGTCCGCCTCTACTGCGAAAACGACAGCGACGTCTTCAAGGAACTGAACGATATCCTCTCGCTTTGAGGAGCCTCGTCGAAACGGCAGGCGGGAAGGTTCGCATAGGAGCAGCGGTGACCGAATCAGGAATCAGGCATCAGGGATCTCGGGGTCGGATCGATATCCATCAGCGGCACGGTTCTCACCTGGATTGTCCGAACCCCAGATTCCCCGGGAGCTCACTCTGATGCGCGACACCGACCCCCGGATCCTGGACCGCCTCCGCCGCCGGCTCACCGCCGCCAGCGACGCGTCGATCGGCACCCTCGCCGTCGCGCGCGGATGGATCACCCAGCTCCAGCTCCGGGAGGGACTCCGCGAGACCAAGAAATCAGGAAAATCTCTCGGAGACGTGCTGGTCACCCGCAAACTGCTTACGCCCGGCCAGCTCGAGGAATTGATTCTCGCGAAGTGATTCCGGTCCGGCGCTCCCTATTGGCCCAGGACCTTCCGCACCGCCGCCACGATGTGGGCGGCCGTGATCCCGTGCATTTCCATCTCTTCCTTGGGAGTCGCCGATCTCGGAAGGCGCGAGACGCCGAGCATCTCGACCCGCGCGAGCCCCGACAGCTCGTGCGCGACGGCGTCGCCGAGGCCGCCGTGGATGGAGTGGTCCTCGACGGTGATGATGTGCTTCGTCTCCTCCGCCGCGCGGCGAAGCGTCTTCGCGTCGATCGGCTTCACGCAGTAGGCATCGATGACGCGGATGGGGATCCCCTCTTTGCCGAGCTGGTCCGCGGCGTGGAGCGCCTCGAAGACCGTGATGCCGGCCGCCACCACCGTCGCGCGGTCGTTCGCCCCGGTCCGGAGCGTCTTCGAGCCCCCGACGGGGAAGCGCTCGGAGTTGGCGTAGAGCACCGGGGTCTTCGGCCGCGTGGTCCGGATGTAGACGACTCCCCGGGTCATGGAGGCTTCCGCCACGAGCCGCTCCGCGCTCACCGCGTCGGAAGGATAAAGCACCGTCGACTCCAGGAGCGCGCGGAACATCGCGAGGTCTTCGAGCCCCATCTGCGAGGCCCCGTCCTCCCCGATCGAGACGCCCGCGTGGCTCCCGCACAGCACGAGCGTTCCCACCCGGGAATAGACGGCCATCCGGATCTGGTCGTGGGCCCGGGTCAAGAAGGCCGCGAAGGTGGAGGCGAACGGGATCTTGCCGTCGGCGGCGAGGCCCGTCGCCATGCCGACCATGTTCTGCTCGGCGATGAAAGCCTCGACGAACCGCTCCGGCCGCACCGCCTTGAATTTATCGGCGAACGTGGAGTTCTTCACGTCGCCGTCGAGGACGACCACGTCCGGGTTGATCCGGCCGAGCTTGGCGAGCGCCGTCCCGTACGCCTCGCGGGTGGCGACCTCCTGGCCGGGCGCGTACTCCGGGACGACCTCGCCGTGGGCGAGGATGGTGGTCCGGAGGCTCGTGACGTGCGTCGTGCGCGGTTTGATCGGGATCGTCACGTCGGTGTCGCCCAGCTCGCGCAGCGCCGCTTCGAGCTCGGGGCCCTTCTTGAGCGGCTTCCCGTGCCATCCCTCCTTGCCCTCGAGCGCGGAGACACCCTTGCCTTTCACGGTGCGCGCGATGATCACGGTCGGCCGCCCCTCGGTCGCGCGCGCCTTCTCGAACGCATCGATCAACGCGGGGACGCTGTGGCCGTCGACGATGAGGACGGCCCAGCCGAAGGCGGCGAATTTCCGGCCGTACGCCTCGGCGTCGAGGAGATGCATCGTCGGGCCGCTCTGGCCGAGCCCGTTGACGTCCACGATGGCGCAGACGCGGTCGACCTGGTTGTGCGCGGCGAACGCCGCGGCCTCCCACACGGAACCTTCCGCCGTCTCGCCGTCGCCCATGAGGCAGTAGACGCGCGCGCCGATGCCGTCGAACTTCCGGGAGAGCGCGATGCCGACCGCAGCCGACAGGCCCTGGCCGAGCGAGCCCGTCGCGACGCGGACCCAGGGCGACAGCGGCGTCGGATGGCCCTCGAGGGGGCTGTTCGACCGGCGGAGCGTGAGGGGATCCTCGGTGATGCAGCCCGCTTCGTGGAGCGCGGCCCACAGGATGGGCGCCGCGTGGCCCTTCGACAGCACGAAGGCGTCGGTGTTCCGCGCGCCGGGTTCCTTGGGGTCGTACCGCATCTCGTGGAAGAAGAGGACCGACATGATTTCCGCGCACGACATGCAGGTCGTCGGGTGGCCCGATCCCGCCTCGGAGGTCGCCAGGATCGAGAGGCGCCGCAGTTTCTGCGCCATCTGGGCGAGCTGAGAGGTTTGCGTCATGACGTGCGTGTCCACCGTATTCCCCCCGTGAGTCTCCCGCGGCGTATGATATCGACCCGCAGGTCGCTCCTCAAGCTTCCGGATGGCGGGTCAGTTTCGAGTTTCCAGACCCCAGATCCCCGTTTTCGGAAGTGTCCAGATTCAAGCTCCATAGCCGGGATTCACACGGATTGCACTCGGATGCGCTCCTCGCCTCCGGCTTGCGACTCGGAACTTCAGGGACTGGAATCTGGGATCAGGGATCTGGAAACTGAACCACTACCAGCTTCCATCCACCAGCGGCGCCGCGCCTCCGGCTCCCGTATAATCAGAGTTCTCTCTTCAGGGAGCGATCATGGCGCGCAGGATTCTGATCATGGCGACGGCTTCCGCCCTCGTCGCGATGGGCTTCGTCTTCGGGACAGTCACCAGCCTGGTGATCCTTCCGGGGAGCGGCCCGGCGCGGAAGGTCGGCGAGGTCCAGCGGCTCGTCCAGCGCTATTACCCCGACGACGTGCCGACGGAGCGGCTGGAGCGCGCGGCGCTCGCCGGGATGCTGAAGGCGGTCGACGATCACAGCGAGTATTTCACGGCGGAGCAGTGGGCCGAATGGCGGCCGCGTCACATGGAGGGCAAGTTCCACGGCGTCGGCGTCCAGGTCGAACCCGACCCGAAGACCGGCTACTACCTCGTGACGACTCCGATCGAAGATTCGCCCGCCTTCCAGGCGGACGTCCTGCCCGGCGATCTCATACTGGCCGTCGACGGAGTGGACATCAAGGACCAGCCGTTCGAAGAGGTCGTGTACCGCATCCGGGGCGAGCCCGGGTCCAAGGTCACGCTGACGCTGCGCCGTCCGGGAAAGGACCGGTTCGACGTGCCCATGGCCCGCGCCGAGGTCAAGATCCGGGCGGTCCATCACCAGGTGGTCGACGCGCAGGCCGGGATCGGCCTCG
>DATHFI010000359.1:0-9824 GCA_035490275.1 Planctomycetota bacterium | reverse complement strand
GGAGACCGGCGCGACCGAGGCGGTGATCCTCTCGACGTGCAACCGCGTCGAGATCTATGCCGCACGCCCCGAGGCCGCGGAGAACGAGCTTTCCCTCGCCGCGCGCTGGCTCGCCTCCCACCACGGCGTGCCGGAGCCGCTCGTCGCGCAGGCCCTCTACCGCCACGCGGGGTACGACGCCGTCCGACACCTCTACCGCGTGACGGCGGGCCTCGACGCGATGATCCTGGGCGAGACCCAGATCATCGCGCAGGTGAAGCGGGCGTACCAGGCGGCCAAGGAGGCGGGCCACACGGGCCGCGCCTTCAATTTGCTCTTCCAGCGCGCCTTCTCGGTGGCCAAGGAAATACACGCCACGACCGGGATCGGTCGCGGCAACGTCAGCGTGCCCGGAGTGGCAAGCCGGCTCGCGGAGAAGGTCTTCCAGGACCTCGCCCGCAAGCGCGTCGCGATCGTCGGGGCGGGCGAGACGGGCGAGCTGACCCTCGAGGCCTTCCGCCGGCGGAGCGGCGTCCCGCCGGTCATCGTGAACCGGACCGCCGAGCACGCGGAACGGCTCGCGGCGCGCCACGGCGGGCGCGTCGTCCCCCTCGCGGGCCTCGAACACGCCCTCGCCGAGGCGGACATCGTCATCACGTGCCTGGCGTCGACGGAGTTCCATCTCGGCGCCGACCTCGTGCGGGCGGCGATGAAGGCCCGCCGGAACGAGCCGATGGTGATCATCGATCTCGGCGTCCCCCGCAACGTCCATCCGGAAGTCGACGGGCTGGAAAATGTTTATCTCTTCAACATCGACGACCTCGAATCGATCGCGGCGAGGAACCTGGTCGACCGGGAGCGCGACCTCGCCATCTGCCTGCCGATCATCGACGCGGAGGCGCAACAGACGCTCCTCGACCTCGGCGAGGGGGAGCTGGGCGGGCTCGTCGGGCGGCTGCGGGCGGCGATGCACGCCGTGGGGGACGAGGAGCTGAAGAAGACCCTGGAGAGGATCGGATCGCTCGCCCCGGAACAGCGCGAGGAGATTGAATTCCTGGTGCGGCGGATTCTCAACAAGGTTCTCCACACGCCGACGCTGGCGATCAAGGACGCGGCCCGGGAAGGCGCGGAAGCCACGGCGTTTCTGGAAGCGGTGGTTCGCCTCTTCAAGCTACGTTAACTATTTGCACTCCAGATAGTTACATAACCCATCCACCCATTTTTCCTTGACCTCGCGCCCGGTTTTGGATATTTTGTAACTTACGCAACATCTCTCGGAGACGGAGTGAGTCGAATCACCCTCAAGATCGGCACCCGCGGAAGCGATCTTGCCCTCGCCCAGACCCGACTCGTCATCGCGAAGCTCCAGGAGGCGCACCCCGGTCTTACCGCCACGATCGTCGTGATCGCGACCTCCGGCGACCGGATCCGCGACACGGCCTCGCTGCGCACCGCGGGCAAGGGCGTCTTCGTCAAGGAACTCGAGCGCGCGCTGCTCGCGCGGAAGATCGACGCGGCCGTCCACAGCCTGAAGGACATGCCCTCGTCGCTGCCGGAAATGCTGGCGATCGGCGCGATCCTCGAGCGCGAGGAGGCGGCCGACGCCTTCGTCGGGCGCGCCTCGCTCCCCATCGAGCAGCTTCCCCGCGGCTCGGTCGTCGGGACGTCGAGCCTTCGCCGTCAAGCGCTCCTGCAGGCCGCGTATCCCCACCTGCGCGTCGCGGACCTCCGGGGGAATCTCGATACGCGCCTGGAAAAACTCCGGCACCCCAAGTCGCCCTTCGCGGGAATCGTCGTCGCGGCGGCGGGCCTGCGGCGTCTGCGCGGCGTCAACGGGGTCCCCCACCAGCTCCTTCCGAAGGATCGCGTCGTGCCCGCGGCGGGACAGGGAGCCCTCGCGGTCGAGATCCGGTCCAAGGACGACCGGATGAAGGCGCTCCTCGCGCCGATCCATCACGAGAGGTCGGCGGCGGAGGCGGAGGCCGAACGCGAGCTCCTCCGGCGCCTCGAAGGCGGATGCCAGGTCCCGCTCGGGATCTGGGCGCAGGCGAGCGACGACGGGCTGCTGCGGCTCATGGCCGCGATGGCGCGTCCGGACGGGTCGGAGCTCATCCGGGCGGAAGCGACGGGACTTTCAGAGACGCCCGGGGAGATTGCGGCGGCGCTCGAGACGATCCTCCGCAGCCGGGGCGCCGAGGAGATCCTGGCGGACTTGGAGCCGAGACGGGTCAGGTCCGGATCAAACGGTCACAAGACTCGCAAAAAGAGCAAGCCCAAGCGGAAAGCCAAAGCTAAGCGCTAGCTTCCCGATTTCCGATTCCCGTTCCCCGTTTCAGACGCTTCCAGCTCGCCGCTCGAAGCTTGAAGCCCAGCGGGAAACGGGGATCGTGAAACGGGAAGCTTCACATCACTTCCCCCTCTTTTGCCTTGCCGCATCCAGCAGTTCCTCCGCCCGTCGGCGTTCCCGCGCGTCCCAGGCCGTCCCCCCGACGTTCAAGGCCTGGACGTAATCCGCGATCGCCCCGTCGAGATCGCCTTCCTGCTCCCGCGTCTGGCCCCGGATATACCAGGCGCTCGGATTGTCCGGCTTGAGGCGGATCGTCTCGGAGAAGTCGGCTTTCGCGCCCGCGAGATCGCGCCGCTGGAGCCGGGCCAGGCCCCGGTTGAGATACGCCTGGTGATGGCGCGAGTTGAGCCGGATCGCGGCGTCGAAGTCGGCCATCCCGCCCTCGACGTCGTTCCGTTTGAGCCGCACCACCCCGCGATTCGCGTAAGCCTCCGCCGACTTGGGATTGAGCGCGAGCGCGGCGTCGAAATCGGCCCGGGCGCCGTCGTAATCGGGATGAGGCCCCGCGAAGCGCGCGATGCCGCGGTTGATGAAGGCCGAAGCGTTCTTCGCGTTGAGCCGGATCGCCTCGTCGAGATCGGCCAGCGCGCCCTCGGTGTCGCCGAGATCCAGCTTCGCTTGCCCGCGGTTGTACCAGGCCAGCGCGTTCTCGGGATCGCAGGCGAGCGCCCTGTTCCACAGGGAGACGGAATCCCTCCAGACCCTCGCGTACCCCCACGACTGTGCTCCGAACAGGAGGAGCACCATCCCGGCGGCGACGCACGGAAGCCGGCGCCCGGTCCCGGGTCGGGCCATCCACGCGGCGAGTCCGGCGGCGGCAAGAACCGCGAAGGGCAGGCAGGAGAGGTACGAATACCGGTCGGCCACGACCTGCGGACCCGCCTGGGTCAGGCCAAGGACCGGGCCGACGATCACGGCGTACGCCACCCACGCGGCGAGAAGCTCGGGTCGGCGCTTCCTGATGGCCACCAGGAAGATCGTGACCGCGATCGCGGCCGCGGCGCCCGCGAGATAGCGCGGCTCGAACGGATTGAACGTCGACCGCAGGAGATGGAGCGGATTCTGGGAAAACGGGAGAAGCGTCTGCGTGAAGTAAAACCCGAGCCCGTACCCCGACTGGACCACGCGCTTGATTCCCGTGTGTCCTTCCACGATGTCCATCGCGCCGACCTGCTTCTGGGCGTTGAAGGCGAGGATCGCGGCTACGACGGCGAGCGCGAGGAAGGGCAGTTTCTCCAGGAGAACGGAGCCCCGGCGGCCCGCGACAAATCGGCGGAGCGGATAGAAGTCCATCACGAGCAGGACGACGGGGAGCGTCATGCCCCACGCCTTCGACAGGAGCGACAGCGCGAACGCGACCAGCGCGAT
The DNA here is from genome assembly GCA_035490275.1 of Planctomycetota bacterium. Classification (GTDB taxonomy): domain Bacteria; phylum Planctomycetota; class MHYJ01; order MHYJ01; family JACPRB01; genus DASRJF01. The sequence continues at coordinate 6,130 of DATHFI010000359.1, read as the reverse complement.
GGCATACCATCGCCCGCGCCCTTCCCCCTCGGCCGTCCATTTGAGCCACGCCATCACGGAAATGAGGATGAAGAATCCCGAGAGGACGTCCCGCCGTTCCGTCACCCACGCCACGGACTCGACCCGAAGCGGGTGCACCGCGAAGAAGAGCGCGCCCGCCGCGGCGGCGAGGCGGGTGGAGCGATCCGACGGCGCGAATCGCCCTCCACGGTCCAGGAGCCCCAGGATCACCCGGTAGAACAGCACCGCGTTCGCGGCGTGAAGGAGCAGGTTGACGAGGTGATAACCGACCGGATTCATCCCCCACAGCGTGAAGTCGAGGCCGAACGTCAGCCACGTCAGCGGATGGTAATGGCCCGCGTGGAAGGTCGTGAACATCCACGAAATCTGGCCCCAGCCGAGCCCCCGCCACGCGTCGTGGTTGAGGAGCGTCAGGTTGTCGTCCCAGTTGAGGAAACCGCCGCCGAGCGCCGGGAGAAAGGCGAGAAACGAGGCGAGGAAAATACCGGCGGGAATTCCGAGGGGGATGGGACGCGGGAGCGGATCCTCCGGGCGGACGTCCGACGTCGTTGGAGAATCCATGGCGTCCGCGGCCATGATACCGCCAGCAGTGCGTATTCCAAGGCCGTATAATCGGGGCATGCGCGGCGCGCTTTTCGCCTTGGTGTCGGTTCTCCTCCTGCCCCAGGATGGAATCCGCACCGGCGTTTCCAAATCGGGCCGTCTCGTCGGCCGCACGGAGGCGTTGAGCCGGTACGAGATTCCTCCCGGCCCGTTCGAATGGAAGCTCACGCCCCGCACCGACCCCCCGGAGGAGCGCGCCTTCGACCTGACCTTCCCCTCAGCGGTCAAGGGGGATATCGAGGAAAACAACACGGTCTGGTGCCGGGTCTGGATGCCGAAGGAGACCGCCCCGACGCCGCGTCCCGCGGTCGTGATGCTCCACTACCTCAAGGGCACCTTCAAGCCCATGGAGGCCGCGGGGCTCTTCTTCGCGGCCAAGGGCTTCGTCGCGGTTCTCGTCTACATGCCCCATTACGGTCGCCGGCGCGCCGCCGATCCCGAGAAGCGGTCGTTCATGATCAGCGAAGATCTCGATTCGACTCTGGCCAATTTTCGCCAGGCGGTTCTCGACATCCGCCGGACGGGGGACTGGCTCCGCTCGCAGAAAGGAATCGATCCCACGCGGATCGGCCTCTTCGGCGTCTCCCTGGGGGGTGTCGTGGGCGCTCTCGTGGCGGGAGTCGAACCCCGATTCACACGAACGGTGCTCGTCGTGGGCGGCGGCGACCTGCCGGCGATGGTGCTTCACGAATCGCGCGAGACCCGCGAGATGCGCCAGCGCCTCCTCGACGGCGGCTGGACGGCCGAGAAGCTGAAACCCATCCTGGAGCCCATCGAGCCGCTGACCTTTGCCGGCCGAGTCGATCCCGGGAGCGTCCTCCTCATCAACGCGGAGAACGACGATGTGATACCCAAGGAGTGCACCGAGCGGCTTTGGATCGCGATGGGAGGACCGCGCATCAACTGGATCAAGGCCAACCACTACTCGATCGCGTTCGCCCTGCCCCAGATTCTCAACCAGTCGGCGGAGCACCTGGCCGCGCGACCAACCTGGTGATCAGGGCTCCGGCGGGCTCGAGATTTTCCACTTCTTCTCATCTTCTTTGAAGACCCAGGTAAGTGTTTTCTCAAGCTCCTTGTAGGCGTACGTGTTGTTCACGGTGAAGGTGCGTCTGCATTTGAAAGTGACTCGCGCCTCCCGCTTGCTGACCCAATCAAACTTGGCGGTGTCCAACTTCGCATCGTAGGTGACAAGGAAGGTATCTCCGAGACTCCCGAACGCCTTCCTGAGGACGCCCAGGTCACAATCATGGAAAGGGGCGATCTTGTTGTCGATGTCGTTCGTGTTGAAGGCCTTGATGTACTCCTTCATCCGATCGAGGATCTCCTCGCGCTCCGTTTCATTCTCGACGGGCGCCGGCTTGGGAGGCGCGGGTGGCGGCGGCTTGGGAGGCGGCGCCGTCGGCGGCGGAGCGACCGCCTCGCCGGCGCCCGGGGGCTTCTTCAGGAGGATGACCCCGATCGCGATCATGATTCCGAGCGTGGCGACCAGGCTGACGATCAGCACGACCCGCCGCCCCTTCCCGGAAGGGTGGACGAGCCGCCGGTGGACCGTGGTGTGGCGCCCGCCGCTCGACCGCGAGGAGGAGCCCCGATCGGCCACGGGGACCGTCGGGTCGGAATCGGGATCGCCCCGCCCCGCCTTCGCCCGCGCCTCGCGCGTCAACGCGGTGTCGGTGCGGAGCCGGAGGATGCCCGACTCGGTCCTGGGGATATCGATGATCGCGGCGCACTTGGGGCACTTGGCGCGGCGCCCGCCGTGCTCGAGGGAGACTCGCACGTGGTGTCCGCACGAATCGCACATCGCGATCAGGTAATCGGTCATGCCTTGGGACCATCGTATGCAGGCGGGAATTTCACCGGCAAGCAGAATGTGGCGGCGCGGGTCGCCAGGCGTCACGAGCGGATGAGGAGCCCCATCGCGTAGAGCCGCCGGACGCCCTCGAGGAGTTTCCCGCGGACCTCCTTCGCCTCGGGCGGCCCGGTCGGCGCGAGCTCGTCCACGATCTCCCCGAGCCGGCGCTTTCCGTCGCAGTTTCCGAGCAGGGCCATGCTGCGACCGTCCATCGTGCCTCCGATCTTGAATCCGCGGGCCACGGAAAACCGGATATCCCGAAGCGCCAGTCCCCCCTCCTGGAAGGAGACGACCTGCTCGAAGGCCAGATCCTCGACCGGGCGGAAGGCCGCGGCCGAAAGGTCGGGCTCCCCCGCCAGCCAGTCCCGGGCCTCGAAGATGCGGAGGATCTGGTCGCTCGTGGCGGCGTCGCTGGACAGCGGGAAGTCCTCGGGCGCCGTCCAAGTCGGCCCCGCGGAGCGGCGGCGCATGATGACTCCGCCCGACGCGAGCCCCTCGATGCCCTCGCGCCGGAAATACCCGGTCCACCGGTCGATGGAGGCTTCGTACTCCCGCGGGCGCTTCGGGAGCAACGGCCGGTTCCAATCCCCCGCGTACTCGAGGGGAGTTCTCGTCCGGGAGTGGATGAGCAGGACGTCGCATCCCGAGCCCGCGATCCACTCCCTCACCGGGTCGGACCCGCGCTGGCCCGGCCGCAGGGCCCAGTTGCAGAGCACCGAGGCGAATCCCCCCTCGCGGAGGTGGCGCGGGAGCTCGCGCACCAGGGTCCGGCAGAGCGAGTCGTCCTTCGCGCCGCTGTCCCGGAACTGGAAATCGGAATCGGGCGAGATCACGTAGGGCGGATTGGACATGATCAGGTCGAAGGTCTCGCCCGCCACGGGCTCGAAGAGGCTTCCCGGGCGGATGTCGACGTTGCGGACGTCGTTGAGCGCCGCGTTGAAGGCGGTGAAATTGAGGGCGCGGGGGTTGATGTCGGTTGCGACGACGCGCTCGCAGTGCCGGGACGCGTAGATCGCCGCGACGCCGCATCCGGTGCCGAGGTCGAGCGCCGCGCGCGCCGGCCGGCGGACGGCGAGGGCGACGAGGCCGACGGAGCTCGGATTGACGCCGACGACGTAATCGGCGGGCACGGCGAGGGGGTCGTCGAAATACGGGTCTGAGGCGAGGACGAGCGTGTCGAACGGGTTGAATTTCACGAGGGATTCGAGGCCGCCGGGGCCGGAACGGACGAGGCCCATGGCGGCGAGGCGCTCGGGCGTCAGCGGTTTCAAATCTCGGGCGGCCACCGCCGGGTCGACGCGGACTTCGAGCATGAAGAGCCGGATCAGCGTGGGAAGGAGGCCCTCCGGGGGGAGCCGACGGACGATCAGGGGAACGTCGGAACGGGGGATGCCTTCGGTCGTATCGGCGGCGCAAGCCCGGCGAATTTCCTGCTCCGTGTAATTGGCCGCCCGGAAAAGTTCGCGAAGGGCGGAGATCCCTTCAGGGTCGTCGATGGAAAGCAGGTGGCCGGAGGTCCGGCCGGCGGCGGTCACGGTGGATCCGGTCATGGGCGGCTCCGATGACAGCGAAGAGGGAGGAGGATAGCACGGAGGCGGAACACGCGCACGGAATTCAAAGGCCGAAGGATGACCTGGCTTCCAGTTCCCGGATCCCAGATCCCAGTTTCTGAAGTTCCGAGCTTCGAGCCAGAGGGATGGAGCCGATTAACCCGGGATGCCGTTCAACAGGAGCCAGTAGAGGCCGAGCTGCTTCACCGCCTCCATGAACTTCTCGAACTCCACGGGCTTGGTGATGTAGCTGTTCACGCCGAGGCGGTAGCTCTCCACCATGTCGCGCTCCTCCTTCGAGGAGGTGAGCACGACGACCGGAATCAACTTCGACCGGTCATCCGCCTTGATTTTCCTCAATACCTCGAGGCCGTCCACCTTCGGGAGCTTCAGGTCGAGCAGGACCACCTTGGGCCGGTCCTCGACCCGGCGGGTCGAGTAGGCGCCCGTGGCAAATATGTACTCGAGGGCCTGGGCGCCGTCGGTGACATGTTGGACGCTGTTCGCGAGGTGATATTTCTTGAGGGCCCGGATCGTCATCTCGGCGTCCTGCGGATTGTCCTCCACGAGCAGGATGTCCACCGGGTTCGTCGTCATGATTCGTTCCTCCGCTCCATTTTGGTGCACCAACCCGGCCGGGCCGGCTGTTGTGAATTCTACCAGATGGAGGCCCCGCGCGGGGCCGCGCCCGCATTCGGATTCACAATCGGGTTGACAGGTCCCGGACGCGGGAAATATTATCGCTGGAAGGTGCGCCGGCCCGCGGGAGCCCCGCGAGTGCCGCTGGGGAGGGTTTCATGCCGCCATAGAGATCGCTTATCTTGATTACAGGAAGGACTCTCCTTGCATCCTGACTCGCAGCGCGAACCGACCTCACGCGACGGCGCAGCCTCGGGGGTTTTTGCATACTTTTTTCCGCTCGGTTTGATCTTGTCGACGCTGGTACTTCTCGCCTGGGCCCCACACCCGCTTCACGCGCTCACGCCCGGCCGCCAGGATGCTCCTCCTCCCCCGCGGGACGCGCCGAAGCCCAAGGATCAGCAGCCGGAGGTCACCGACATCGACATTGAAGATCTCATGAAGGTCCAAGTGACGAGCCCCGGCAGGAAAGAGCAGGCGCTGACGAGCGTCCCCGCGGCCGTCTACGTGATCCGCGGCGAGGACATCAAGCGGATGGGCGTGACCAGCCTGCCGGAGGCCCTCCGCGGCGTCCCCGGCATGCAGGTGGCGCGCACCCGGTCCAACACCTGGGCCGTCAGCATCCGCGGATTCACCGACAGCTCCTCGAACAAGATGCTCGTGCTGATCGACGGACGCAGCGTCTATTCGCCACTGCACTCCGGTGTGTTCTGGGACGTGCAGGACACCTTCCTCGAGGACGTCGAGCGGATCGAGGTGATCCGCGGCCCGGGCGGCTCGCTCTGGGGCTCCAACGCCATCAACGGCGTGGTCAACATCATCACGAAGCGCGCCGAGGATACGCAGGGAGGCGTAGCGACCGCGGGCGCCGGGACGGAAGAGCGCGCCTTCGGAGCGGTCCGTTACGGATTCAAGGCCTCAGACGACCTCTTCGTCCGCGTCTACGCGAAATATTTCGACCGCGACAACGCCGTGCAGGGCATCGACACCGAGGAGGACGCCCGCGACGGCTGGTTTATGGCCCGGAGCGGATTCCGCGCCGACTGGAAGGCGACGGAGCACGATCGGGTGACGGTCACCGGGGACGGGTACGGCGGAGAGGTGAAGGAGCACGTCGACACACCCAGCCTGAGCTCCCCCACCGGCAGCGACCCGATCAACGACCGCGTCGACCTGCGCGGAGGCCACCTCCTCGTCCGGTGGGACCACGTGATTGACGCGACCTCCGATTTCTCCGTCCAGCTCTACTACGACCAGACCTTCCGCTCCTCGGCCCTCTTCAAGGACGAGCTGCGCACCGGAGACCTCGACATCCAGCACCGCTTCCGGCTGGGCGCCACCCACGACATCAACTGGGGGCTGGGCTACCGGATTTACCGGAGCGAATTCAGCGGCGACTTCACGATCCAGCTCGATCCCCCGGGACGGACGGACGACCTCATCAGCGCCTTCGTCCAGGACG
>DATHFI010000358.1:0-3791 GCA_035490275.1 Planctomycetota bacterium | reverse complement strand
CCGGCGGAACTTCAGCGCCCCGAGGCGCTCGGCCGACAGGGCGTCCCGGGTTTTCGATTTGGGTTTGGACCCGGCCACGGTCGACGCGCCCGCCTTTTCGAGAAGAGGATCCTGCATGGCTGGTTCTTTCACGGTTTCCCCCTCAATTCCGGACGCGGCGGCCCCTTCCGGCCCCCGCGCCCGCCTTCCGGCTCCGACGACGACGCCGCACGACCTTATTCAGGGTTCAAAAACGCTCCGGCGGACCCCCCGGGCTCTCTCCCCCCCAACCCCCCCGGTCCGACGCGAGTTCTAAATTTATGCTACAGCGGGCCGTTCCGTCCCCCCGCCGCCGATTCCCGGGGTCGCCGGAAGCACTACAGGTACGTCGATCTTCTGATTGATACCACAAGGGATGGGGGATGTCAAACGAATCCGGCCCGACCGGCCGAAAAAGGCGGGGGCGCCCAAAATGGCCTGGAGGGCCGTCCAGGCGCGGCCGGGACGGCCCATCCATTTTTGGCCTAGGTAAAAACACCTAGGGCGATTTCAGAAGCGGTCTAGAATTCCTTCTTCCGGCCGGGCTCCGGCTTCAGGGTCTGTTCCTTGCCGCTCCGGAGCACCTTGACCGACGATTCGCGCTTCAGGTGGGTCCGGACGTCGGCCGGCCCCGACACCGTGTTGCCGTCGATCTCCAGGATCACGTCGTGCCGCTTCAGGCCGGCGGCGTCGGCCGCCGAACCCTCGCGGACCGACTCCACCACGACGCCCTGGCCCTCCGGAATGGCGAGCTGGGAGCGCAGGACCCCGGGGACGGGGGTCAGCTGGAGGCCGCGGCCGGTCGCTTCGGCGCCGAAGAGGTTCCGCTCCCACATTTCGGGCATGAAGGTGCGGGACTTGTTGAGCTCCTCGAAGGCCCGCCGCAGGTCCTCGCGGAGCGTCTTGAACTCCTCGAGGTCGGGCCACCCGGGCATACCGGGGAGCTCCGGCACGTCGAGGCGCGGGACCGCGGGGAGGGCCCGGCGCGCGCTGAAGGAGAGCCGCGTGCCGCCGTAATCGATCCCCTCTTTCGAGATCCCGTACTTTTCCGCCAGGGCCTTCTGGTCGGCCAGGAACTTCTCGAGGGAATCGGCCGAGGCCTCGGCCTTGCCCCCCTTGCCGTCCGGGTAGGTCAGCTTGACGGCGCCGTCCGTCGAGCGCCGGAATTCAATCGCCTCGCCCTCCTCGGGCTGGATCGTGTAGACGACGTCGCCGTTCGCCTGGCGGATCGTCAGGCGCGCGTTGCCGGACCGGAGCCCGGGGGCGCGGCCCTTCTGCTTCGCCGGTTTTTCGATCTCCTGGACGAGCCGCTTCGCGCGGGCCCGGACTTCCGGGTCGTCGCTCTCGTCGGCCGCCTTCTTCAGGGCCTCGAGGGCGGGGGCGCCGGCCTTCCTCAGCTCGGTGGCCGCCTTCTCGCGCTCCTCGAAATTCTCGGAGCCGAGGCCGCGGATGGCCTCCTTGATCTTCGCCTCGTCCTGGGGCTGCATCGCGAAGACCGCGACGCCCGTCCCGAGGACCATCGTGAGAATCGTCAGCGTCTTCATGGGAGTACGTCCTTTCCTTTCGTCAGAGTTCGACGGATTGGTATCGCCGGGCCCCGAAAAGTTCGGACTTTCTACGAGACAAATTCGGGCTCGACGAGGTCCGGGATCAGGTCCGCCTCGTGCCCGAGCCGGAGGAGGACCCGAAGCGCCTCCACCCCGCGATCCCCGAGGTCGAGCGTGAAGTCATTCACATACATCCCGATAAACCGGTCTCCGCGATCCCGATCGAGTCCGCGGCCGTACGACAGCGCATGGTCGAGCGCCTCGGGCCGGTGGTCGAGGGCCCACTGGACGGAATCGCGGATGATCGCGTTCACGTCGCGGCGGGTTTTCTCGTCGAGCGACCGTTTGACGGCGTTGCCGCCGAGGGGGAGGGGGAGCCCCGTTTCCTTCTTCCACCATTTCCCGAGATCGACGACGCAGTGCAGGCGCTGGTCGCCGTACGTGAGTTGCCCTTCGTGGATGAGGAGTCCGGCGTCCGCCTCTCCCTTCGCGACCGCCTCGGGGATCCGGTCGAATGGCATGACTTTCGTGGCGACGCCCGGCCAATAGAGCTGCAGGGCGAGGTAGGCGGTCGTGAGCTTCCCGGGAATGGCCACCGTGGCCTTCGACAGGTCCGCCCGGGGCTCCCTGGAGACGACCAGCGGGCCGTAGCCGTCGCCGACGCTCGATCCCGCGCGCGTCAGGACGTAGTGCTTCCGGACGCGGGGGTAGGCGTGGAAGCTGAGGGCGGTGACGTCGTAGCGGCCCTCGGCGGCGGCCTCGTTGAGCGTCTGGATGTCGTCGAGAACATGCGTCACGTCCAGGCCGCGGGAATCGATTTTCCCCTTGGCGAGGGCGTAGAACATGAAGGCGTCGTCGCTGTCGGGGCTGTGGGCGAGGGTGAGGATGCGTCCCATGGGAGGCGCATCATAGGAGCGGGGAGGGGACGGGGTCAACGCGCTCATTTTTCGTGACGGGGGCCTGCTCTGGGGGGGTACACTTTAAGTATGGCTGCCAAGGACAAGACGCGGTTCACCGAGGAAGAGGTCCGCAAGCTCAGCAACCAGTCGACGAAGGTCTACCTCAACTCGGTGATGCAGAAGCTGTTCAAGGAGAAGTGGTCGCAGCACCTCGACAACCTGCTGAAGGGCGACCGCGCGACTCTCGACCTCTGTGCCATGGCCCTCTCGAAGGACCTGGGTTTCTTCCCGCTCCTCCACGTCCTCTGCCTGGTGACGGGCACGCGGTTCGACCTCAACGAGAAGGACCACGTGAAGGCGGCGGACGCCTGGTGCGTCTGGTACGGCGAGAACAAGGCCAACCTCGCCTGGGACGACACCGAGGGCAAATGGGGAGTTAAGAAGTAGCGATCAGCCGACAGCCATCAGCGGTCAGCTTCAGAAGCCATCAGCCTTGGGCTCTCAGCCCAAAATCCCGAGCCTTGAGCCATCAGCCCCGAACCCCGAGTCATCCGCATAGCCGGGTGCAAGCTGACCGCTAACGGCTGAACGCTTCGGACGCTGATTGCTGATGGCTAAACGCTTCTGATGCTGTCGGCTGATTGCTGTCGGCTGACCGCTAACCAATCACTTCGGCTTTTCGTCTTTCTTCGGCGGCGGCGGCGCGTCGTCATCCTCGTCGTCGTCCTTCTTTTTCTTGTCGTCCTTCTTCTTCGGGGGACGGCGGTCGGCCTGGCCGACCTGGTCCTGCGAGAGGTCGCGCTGGTCGAGCGTGAGCTCGGGCTCCAGCTCCTCCAGCCCGCGCCGGACCTTGAGCTTCACCGCGTCGCCCGGCTTGCGGGCGCCCATCTCCATCCGGAACTCGACCCAGTTCGCGAGCTTCTTTCCGCCGGCCTCCAGGATGAGGTCCCCGGGCTTCAGCCCCGCCTTCGCGCCGGGGGCGCCCGAGTCCACCTCGCCCACCTTGAACCCCGCGCCCTCGTGGTAGTAGTCGGGCGTGAATCCGTAGTACCGGTTCCCGGCCTGGGCGTGGCATTCCCTCAGTTCTTCCGGATCACCGAGCAGCACTCTGGTTTCGAGGCCCTCGAATGCCTTCTTGGCCTTGTTGTACCGCTTCACCTTGACGGGCACGACCGTTCCGGCCGGATGCGATCCGATGACGCCGTAGTATCGGTTGAGATTCGTGATGCGCTGGCCCGCGATGTTGTAAAGGATGTCTCCGGGCTGCAACTTCGCCTTGTCCACGGGCGAGCCCTCCACGACGCTCCCGATGAAAATGCCGTCGCCA
>DATHFI010000357.1:0-5398 GCA_035490275.1 Planctomycetota bacterium | reverse complement strand
CGTGCGAGAACCCTTCGAAGATTTTCATCCGCTTCACGGGTGTCGAGAGGCGTTCGAAGAACTTGCGCTGGTCCCGCACGTGGACGACCCAATCCGAACCCGCGGCGAGGATGAGCGTCGGCACGGCGATGGCCCGGGCGTCTTCGAGGACGCGCCGCGAGGCGTCGAAGAGTCCGATCAGGATATTGACCGCTATGTTCCGGGAGATGAGCGGATCGGCGTCGTACAGCCGCGCCTGTTCCGGGTCATGGGTCAGCATCCTGGATTTCACGTAGCTCCTGATGAAGGACTTGCCTCCCATGCGGTCGCGCAGGCGGAGGAACGACAGCGCGAAGGGGATGTAGAGCTTCACCCGGAAGGCGGGCGTGGCGAGGACCATTGCCCGGATGGGAGGCGCGTAGTCGTGGACCCATGTCCCCACGGCGACGCTACCGACACTGTAGCCGAGGACGATGGCGTTCCGCACGTCGATTCCATGTCGCGCGGTCAGATGGCTGACGAACCACCCGATGTCGCGGACGACGCAGGAAAAACTCGGCGCCCAGCCGCGGTCTCCCGGCGACCGGCCGCAGCCGCGGGCGTCCCACGCGAAGACGTGGACGTCCTCCAGCTCGAGAGCGTCCACCATCTCCTGGAATCGGCCGCCGTGCTCGTGGCCGCGGTGGAAGAGGATGAGCGCCCGGTCGGACGGGACGCGCGCCGGCCACGCGCGGTAGAAGAGGTCGACGCCGTCCCACGTGCGGAACGTGAGTTCGGTCGCGGATCGCGATCCCGTGACGATCATGGGGTCGCCTTCTCCTTGAGCGTCCGGAGGATTCGTCCCAGCCGCGCGACGATCGTCTGCACGCACCCCGCGACGATCGCGAAACAGGTCCAGTCGAGGATCGTCCAGCCCCCGAGCCGGACGTCGCCGCCGCGACACCAGAGGAGGGCCAGCGTCGTCCAGGCGCCGAGGTGGAGGAACACCATGCGCCAGGGCTTCGACATGAGGCCGCCGTACTCGCGCCGCGCGCCCACGGCCTGGCCGAGAACTCCGACGTACGCCGTCATGAGAGCCATGATGGCGGCCCAGTAGGCGGGAATCGGCGAGCACCAGCCGCTGTGCGCGACGCCCGCGAAGATCAGGACGTCGGAGACGCGGTCGGGCATCTCGTTGACGATCTCGCCGCGCAGGCTGGCCCGGCCTGACGCGAGGGCCACCATTCCGTCGAGCATGTTGAGGTAGAGCCGCAGGTAACAGAAAATCGGCGCCGCAATGAGCAGCCACGGAAATGATCCGGACTGCCAGAAGCAGAGGGCGGCCGCTATCGAGGCCGCGATCGAGCCGTACGAAACGACGTCGGGATGCACGCCGGCGCGTGCCAGGGCTTGCGCGGGACCCTGCGCCATCCGCCGGAAGGCGCCGGCGATCGGACGTCGGGCCGTGGGCTGATAGCCATCCATGGTTCGGCCTAGAGTCCCATGAGGAGCATTCCTCCGACAAGGAACACCATGCCGACGACGTGCACCGGCCGGATGGGCTGCTGGTAGAACAACCACGCGATGACCGCGGCCCAGATGAAGGTCGAGGCGTAGATGGGGTAGAGAACGCGGACCGTCCCGCCCCGGCGGAAGGCGTGGACGAAGAGGCCCATGACGGCGAGGTAGCACACCATCCCGAGGGCGACGTGCGGGCTGGTCATGATGGAGAAGAATCCGGAGCGGGTCTGGGTGGCGTGTTTGAATAGGAACTGGCCGACCGCACCGAGCAGCGCGGCGGCGGCGACCCAGAGGATGGGTCCCAGTGAAGCCTTGAACATGAGTTCCCCCGAAGTTGGACGGAGCCGAGTCTATCACCGTTACCTGCGGGCCATCACGTTGGTTGGTCCCGCATCCCGAATCACCTAGTATCACTTCGTGGGTCTGCTTGAGCGGTTGGCCCTCGCCCTGCGGGATCTCTCCGCGGCGCAGGCGGTAGCGTGGATGGCGCTGATCAATGTCGGCGCCTTCGTGCTGGCGCTCGCGTTCGGCCACCTGGTGATCCTCCTGTGCGGCCGTCGATACGTTTACGCGGCCCCGGCTCCATTGACGCGCGCCGAGGTGGCGCTGGCCGCGTCGTGCGTGGCGGTGAATCTCGGCATCAACGTCCTTGGATGGATCGGCTGGAAGGCGGGCGCCATCCGCATCCGTTCCGAGTCGGGAGGGTGGGCGCTCCTGGATTTCGCGGTGCTCTTCCTCGTCATGGATCTTCTGATGTACTTCCTTCACCGGGTGGCGCATCACCGCTGGCTCTACCCCTGGCTCCATGCCACGCACCACAAGTACCTGGATCCCCGGCCGCTGACGCTCTTCGTCATGAATCCGCTCGAGACGATGGCCTTCGGCCTGCTTTGGCTCTCGATCCTCCTGGTCTACTCACCGACGTGGCAGGGAATGACGGCGTTCCTGATCGTGAACCTGCTTTCAGGCATGCTGGGGCACGTCGGGGTGAATCCGTTTCCGCGCTCCTGGGCCCGGATCCCTGTGCTGGGACTGATCTCGACGAGCGTGTTTCATAACGAGCACCACAAGGACCGGGAGCGCAACCTGGGCTTCTACACGGTCGTGTGGGACCGCCTGTTCGGAACGATGGCGCGGGAGTCGAGTTAGGCGAACCTGACGCAGTGGATCGGCGGCAAGTGCTCCGACACCGCGGTCCACGAGTCACCCTGGTTCTCGGTCACCCAGAGCGAGCCAGTTGTGTCGGCCGCTTCCCCGCGCCCACGCCGTGCCCTATGATGCGTTCCCGTGGACCCGCTTCTCGAGGTCGTGAAAAAGCACTGGGGTTATGAAACCCTCCGTCCCCTCCAGCTCGAGGCGATGACGGCCGCCGCCGAGGGACGCGACTCGCTCGTCGTGCTCCCCACCGGAGGCGGCAAGTCGATCTGCTACCAGGCGCCCGCCCTCCTCCGGGACGGCCTCACCGTCGTGGTCTCCCCCCTCATCTCGCTCATGAAGGACCAGGTGGACCGGCTCCTCTCCCACGGCGTACCCGCGGCCTTCATCAACAGCAGCCTCGATCCGTCCGACCGCGGCCGGGTCCAGGCGGGCCTCGCGCGCGGAGACTACAGGCTCATCTTCGTGTCGCCCGAGCGGTTCGCCGGCGGCGGCTTCGACCGGGTCCTCCGCCAGGGCCGGGTTGTCGCCTTCGCCATCGACGAGGCCCACTGCATCAGCCACTGGGGCCATGACTTCCGCGTGGACTACCGCGAGCTCGGCCGCCTCAAGAAGGAATTCCCCGAGGCGTCCGTCCACGCCTTCACCGCGACCGCCACCCCGCGCGTCCGCGAGGACATCGTCGGACAGCTCGGCCTCAAATCCCCGGAAATCCTCGTGGGCGACTTCTTCCGCCCCAACCTCCATTACCGCTGCGTCAAGCGGACCGGCCCCGTCGACGATGTCCTCGACGAAGTGAAACGGCGGCCCGGCCAGCCCGGCATCCTCTACTGCATCCGGCGCTCCGACGTGGACGGCCTCGCGTCGCGGCTCAAGCGCGAGAAGATCAAGGCGGCGCCCTACCACGCCGGCATGGATGACGACGACCGCACGCGGACGCAGGACCGATTCGCCGCGGGCGAAATCGACGTCGTGGTGGCGACCGTCGCGTTCGGCATGGGCATCGACCGCGCCGACATCCGGTACGTCCTGCACGCCGCCATGCCCAAATCGATCGAGCACTACCAGCAGGAGACCGGCCGCGCGGGACGCGACGGCAAGCCCGCGGACTGCGTCCTCTTCCACTCCGGCCAGGACTTCCAGCTGTGGCGATCGATCATCTCGAAGAACGAGACGACGGACGCCGACGAGAAACTGAAGATGCTGTCGGAGATGTACAACTTCGCGACGTCGGTCCGGTGCCGCCACCGCCGGCTCGTCGAGTACTTCGGCCAGGCGTGGACGCGGGAGACGTGCGGGGCGTGCGACGCCTGCACGGGCGGCCTGCCCGCTCGGGCCGATTCGGGCGAGCTCGCGCGGACGCTGCTGACCGGCGTGGTCCGGACCGGCCAGCGGTTCGGCCCCGCCTACGTCGCCGAAGTGCTCGTGGGCGAACGGACGGAGCGCGTGATCCAGCGCGGCCACGACACCCTCGACGCGTTCGGCCTGATGTCGGGCAAGCCCAGGAACGCGCTCATCTCGTGGATGCACCAGCTCGTCGACCAGGGCGCGCTCCGCGTCGAGGGCGAGTACGGCGTGCTCCAGTTGACGGAGCTCGGCGCCGGCGTCCTCCGGGGAGACGGGAGCGTCGCGATCCTCGGCGAAGACGCCCCGAAGAAGTCGAAGTCCCGGCGCCCCAAGAGGGAAGCGGCCGCGGCCGCTCCCTCGGGGGAGGGGACGCCGCTCGACGCGGACGCCAAGGCGCTCTTCGACCGGCTCCGCGCGCTGCGCCGCGAGATTGCCGACGAGCGCGGCGTCCCGGCGTTCATGGTGTTCAGCGACCGGACGCTCCGGGACATGGCGCGGCGCCGCCCGGCGACGAAGAGCGCGATGCTCCAGGTTCTCGGCGTGGGTCCCGCGAAGCTGGAGAGCTTCGGGGAGCGATTTCTCAGGGAAATGATGAGATAGCGCTCAGCCGACGGCTTTCAGCCGACAGCGTCGGAAGCGCTCAGCAAACAGCCGGTTCGAGCACCTCTTCCACCAAGTGCCCCATGTCGTCGACCGGCGGGCCGTCCACGTGCTGCTGAATTTTGGCCGTGAAAATCACGTTGCCCATGGCTGGGCCGTTATGGCTCCCCGGGTCGGCGAAATAAGGGGGGATGTCATGGCTGGAATACGTGCCGGATCGCCGGCGTTCCGATATAAGATCGCGACCACACCGCCAGGGCTTGGAAAAGGAGAACTCCCATGAAAAACAACGTCACCGTCCGCGCCATCAAGAAAGTCTGGAAGGCCAAGCCCACCCTCGAGGGGGCCGGCGTCCACCTGAACCGGGCCTTCGGATTCCGCGAGATGCCCGAGCTCGACCCCTTCCTGCTCCTCGACACGTTCCGCTCGGAGAACCCCGACGACTACCGGAGCGGCTTCCCGTGGCACCCGCATCGCGGCATGGAGACCATCACCTACATCCTCGACGGCGAGGTGGAGCACGGGGACAGTCTCGGCAACAAGGGCGTCATCCGGCCGGGCGACGTCCAGTGGATGACGGCGGGGAGTGGCATCGTCCACCAGGAGATGCCGAAGGGCGACCGGAAGGGCCGGATGGCCGGGTTCCAGCTCTGGAGCAACTTGCCCGCCCGCCAGAAGATGATGGATCCCCGGTACCGCGACGTGAAAAACGCCGAGATCCCGCAGGTGAAGACCCCGGAGGGAGCGACGGTCCGCGTCATCGCGGGCGACGTCGCGGGCAAGAAGGGCCCGGTCCGGGACATCGTGAGCGATCCGG
>DATHFI010000356.1:0-2001 GCA_035490275.1 Planctomycetota bacterium | reverse complement strand
GCCCAAGCCTTTTGAGGCGTCGGCTGGTCTGGCGGGCCCACCCATGTTCGAGGTCGTCCCGGAGGGCACGGTGCGCCAGGCGGGCACCGGGTACTACCTTCCCAATGTCGACCAGGTGCTCGATCCGGACGAAATTCATTTCTGATCGGGGTGTCGGCCTGACATGAACACCGTCGTCATCATTCTCCTCCTCCTATTCCCGGGCCAGGCGCCCGAGACCACGCTCGAGAAAATCGAAAAGGAAGTGGCCGCGGTCGTCGAGCGCGCGAAGCCTTCGGTCGTCCAAATCCAGGCCCGGGTCGAAAAGGAAGTCCAGCCCCGGATCATCTACTCGCGGATCGTCTTCCTCTCCGGCATCGTCGTTTCCGCCGACGGCGGCATCCTCACGGATCTCGGGGGGGTGGAGGAGGCTCGCGAACTGCGGGTGACGCTCCCCGACGGGCGCCAGCTCCCGGCCGAACTGCGGGGAGGCGACCGGCGCACGGCGGTGGCCCTCCTCCGCGTGAAGGCCGAGGGACTCCGGCCCATCGAGTTCGCCGACGACACGACGATCCGCCAGGGAATGCTGGCGATCGCGGTGGCCAATCCCGCGGGGCTCAAGGGCTCCTGCTCGGTAGGCTTCGTGAGCGGCTTGAGCCGCACCGTGATGGTGCAGGGATTGCAATTCGACGACCTGATCCAGACGACGGCGCTGCTCCAGCCGGGGGACGCGGGCGGACTGCTCGCCAACTCGCGCGGCCAGATCGTCGGCATGGTCCATTCGCGGTACGTCACGGACGGATTCGACCCCGGGCCCGGCGGATTCCTCCGTGTCCTGCCGGGGGAAGGGCTCGACTTCCTTCCGGCCGGCGGGCAGTCGGTGGGATTCGCGACCCCCTCGTCGACCCTCCGCTTCGTCGCGGAGCGGCTCATGAAGAGCGGCAAAGTCGTGCGTGGCTGGGTGGGCGTCGCCGTCCGGCCGCTTGACGCCGTTGTCCGCGCCCGGGTGAAACTCGCGGAGGGCCGGGGCGCCCTCGTGACCAACCTCGAGGAGAACGGTCCGGCCGCGCGCGCGGGCCTTCGCAAGGGCGACATCCTCATCGACTTCGACGGGCAGCCCGTCTCCGACCTCCCGGCGCTGCGCCGGCGGGTCGTCGAATCGCCGGCCCCCAAGATGGTGCGCGTCCGCGCCTGGCGGGCGGGCGCGACCGTCGACCTGGACCTCACGATCGAGGAGGAGCGCCAGCCGTGAACCGCGGCCTCTCCACGCTCGCCCTCGTGGCGCTCTTGAGCGCCGGAATTGCGGGCGGCGTGGGGCTGGCGGCGCGTTTCGACGGCGGCGCGGGGTCCGATCCCCGGAACCTGGACGCGGCGCTGACGCTCCAGTCGGCCTTCAACCGCGCGGCGACCGTCGCCACCCCGGCGGTGGTTCACATCACGACGACCGAGGACGTCAATCTCGAGGGCAACAACGGCTACGGCGCCGGCGCGGGCGACAACGTCGGGTCGGGGGTGGTGGTCTCGGGGCAGGGCCACATCGTCACGAACCTCCACGTCGTGCGGGGCGCGTCCGGATGCAGGGTCCGGTTCGTGGACGGGTCCGAATATTCCGGCAAGGTCGTGGGGGGCGATCCCGACAGCGACCTGGCGATCGTGAAGATCGACGCGGGCGCGAAGGCGCTGACGCCGATCGTCTTCGCCGATTCCGACCGGGCCCGCGTGGGGGATTTTGTTTTCGCCATCGGGAGCCCGTTCGGGTACACGCACACGGTGACGTCGGGGATCGTGAGCGCGAAGCACCGGCGCCTCGAGTTCGGGATGCCGTACGAGGACTATCTCCAGACGGATGCCGCGATCAACCCGGGCAATTCGGGCGGGGCGCTCGTGAATTTGAAGGGCGAGCTCGTGGGGCTCAACACGGCGATCGTGTCGCGGAACCGGGCGAGCGACGGCGTGGGGCTGGCGATCGCGTCGAACGTCGTGAAGTGGGTGCAGGAGCGGCTCATCCGGGACGGCGTAGTG
>DATHFI010000355.1:0-5320 GCA_035490275.1 Planctomycetota bacterium | reverse complement strand
TCATCGTCGACGAGATCCACGCCGTGGCCCGCGACAAGCGCGGCTCCCACCTCGCCCTCTCCCTCGAGCGGCTCGAGGCTCTCGCCGGGCCGGTCCAGAGGATCGGCCTCTCCGCGACCCAGAAGCCGGTCGAGGAGGTCGCGCGATTCCTCGTCGGCGTCGGCCGCGAATGCGCGATCGTCGACTCCGGTCACCGCCGCGAGCTCGACATTGGCGTCGAAGTTCCGCCCTCGCCCCTGACGGCCGTCTGCTCCCACGAGCAGTGGGAAGAAATCTACACCCGCATGGCCGAGCTGATCCGCGAGCACCGCACCACGCTCCTCTTCGTCAACACGCGCAAGATGGCGGAACGGATCGCGGCGCGGCTCACGAAAGTCCTCGGCGAGGACGCCGTCACGAGCCACCACGGAAGCCTCTCCCGCGCGCGGCGGCTCGACGCGGAACAGCGCCTCAAAGCCGGAAAGCTCCGGGCGCTCGTGGCCACCGCGTCTCTCGAGCTGGGCATCGACGTGGGCGACGTCGACCTCGCGATCCAAGTCGGCTCGACCCGCTCGATCGCGACGTTCCTCCAGCGCGTCGGCCGCGCGGGCCACGCGTTGAGGAAGATCCCGAAGGGACGCGTCTTCCCGCTCACCCTCGACGAGCTCGTCGAAGCGGCGGCCATCCTCCGCGCGGTCCGTCGCGGAATCCTCGACCGCACGCCGCAGCCTCCGAAGCCGCTCGACATCCTCGCCCAGCAGACGGTGGCCGCCTGCGTCGCCGAGCCGTGGGACGAGGACCGCCTCTTCGAGACCTTCCGCCGCGCCTGGCCTTATCGGGAATTGTCGCGTCAGGATTTCGACGCGGCCGTCGGCCTTCACACGAACGGACGGCGCGCGCTGCTCCACCGCGACGGCGTAGGCCGACGCCTGATGGCGACCCGCCGGGCGCGGATGCCCGCCGTGATGTCCGGAGGCGCCATCCCCGACACGGCCGACTACCAGGTCCTCCAGGAGCCCGACGGAACTCCGGTGGGATCGGTGAACGAGGATTTCGCGATCGAGTCGGACGCGGGCGACATTTTCCAGCTCGGCAACACGTCGTGGAAAATCCTCCGCGTCGAGCCGGGCATCGTCCGCGTCGCCGACGCGAAAGGCCAGCCCCCGACGCTCCCCTTCTGGACCGGCGAAGCCCCGGGGCGCACCGAGGAACTCTCCGCGGAGATCGCGTCGCTCCGGGAGGAGTGCACCGATGCCGCGTGGATCGCGCGCGAGACGGGAGTATCAGAGGCCGCCGCGATCGAGATCGCCGAGTACATCGCCGCCGGCCGCAAGGTTCTTGGGACGGTTCCGACCCAGCGGCGCGTCGTCGCCGAGCGGTTCTTCGACGAGTCGGGCGGGATGCAACTCGTGATCCACGCGCCCTTCGGCGGCAGGATCAACCGCGCCTGGGGTCTCGCCCTGCGCAAGCGATTCTGTCGCGGGTTCGGATTCGAGCTCCAGGCCGCGGCGAACGAGGAGGCGATCGTCCTGTCGCTCGGACCCCAGCACAGTTTCCCGCTCGAGGACGTGTTCAACTACCTCCACCCGAACACCGCGCGCGACGTCCTGATCCAGGCGCTCCTCGCGGCGCCGATGTTCGCCGCCCGGTGGCGCTGGAATGCCCAGCGGTCGCTCCTCCTCGAACGCTCGCAGGGCGGACGCCGCGTCCCCGCGCCGATCCTCCGGATGCGGGCGGACGATCTCCTCGCGGCCGCCTTTCCGCACGCTGTCGCCTGCCCCGAAACCCTGCCGGGAGGAGACATCGAAGTCCCCATGGACCATCCCCTCGTGCGGCAGACGGTCGAGGACTGCCTCACCGAGGCGATGGACGTCGACGGATTCCTCAAGGTCGTGCGCGGCCTGCGCGACGGGACGATCGAGCGGGTCGCCGTGGACGTGCCGGAACCGTCGGTCTTCGCGCGCGGGATCCTGTCGGCAAAGCCTTATGCCTTCCTCGACGACGCGCCGCTTGAGGAGCGCCGCACGCAGGCCGTGATGGTGCGCCGGACGCTCGACGTGAAGACGGCGGACGACCTCGGGGCGCTCGACCCCGACGCGATCCGCCGCGTACGGGAGGAGGCGTGGCCCCGGCCCGAAAACGCGGAGGAGGTCCACGAGGCGCTTCTCTGGATGGGCTATGTCACGGAGAAAGAGGCCGACCCCTGGCGGCCGTGGCTCGAGGAGCTTGGAGCGCGGGTCGTGAACGAGGACGGGCGGTGGTTCGCCGTCGAGGCGCCGCGCGATCCGAAGGCGGTGCTCCGGGGACGTCTCGAGGCGCTCGGCCCGATCTACAGCGACAATCCGGTGCTCCTGGACCTGGAACGTGAAGGCGTCGTGCTCCGGGCGCGGATCGAAGGGCGCGAGGCGTGGTGCGATCGCCGGCTCCTCGCCCGCATCCACCGGTACACGCTCGACCGGCTGAGGCGCGAGATCGAGCCCGTCACGGCGGCGGAGTTCCTGCGCTTCCTGGCCTGCTGGCAGCACGCCGACGACGCGCACCGGCTCGAGGGACCACGGGGTGTGGCGGAAGTGGTCCGTCAACTCGAAGGATTCGAGGTACCGGCCGTCGCGTGGGAAGGAAGCGTCCTGCCCGCCCGGGTGCGGGGCTATCGCCGGGAGTGGCTCGACCAGCTCACGCTTTCCGGCGAGGTGACGTGGGGCCGCCTTTGGGGAAACGGCTCGGGTCCGCTGCGAACGGCGCCGATCTGTCTCCTGGCGCGGGAGAATCTCGAAGCATGGACGTCGCTCGCGCCTCCGGCTTCACTCGACGGACTCGGCGGCGCCGCCCATGACCTGGTCGACACGCTCGTCGCCCGCGGGGCGATGTTCCCGCAGGAGCTCGCGCGGGCCGCGAAGCTCCTTCCCGGCCACCTCGAGATGGGCCTTTCCGAGCTCATCTCGCGGGGTCTGCTCACCTGCGATTCCTACGGAGCCCTTCGATGGCTCATGGTGCCTCCCTCCCGCCGCCGAGGGCCGCTGGCGACCGTGGGCCGGTGGAGTCTGATCCGACGAGAGATCGGAACGCCCGCTCCGCCGGAATTCCTCGCGCGCGTTCTCCTGCGCCGGACGGGAGTCGTCTTCCGCCGGACGCTTGTGCGCGAGAAACAACCCGTGCCCTGGCGGGATCTGGCGCGCGTCTTGCGCGGCCTCGAGGCGCGGGGCGAAATCCGCGGCGGCCGGTTCGTCGCGGGATTCGACGGAGAGCAGTACGCCCTGCCGGAGGCGGTGGAGCTCCTGCGGGCGGTGCGCCGTCGTGGCGGCCCGTCGTCGATCCAGGTCGCCGCCGCCGATCCGCTCAACTTCCGCGGGATCCTGACGCCCGACGAGCGAGTCCCAGTCGTTGCCCGCCAGCGGGTCGCGGTGGGATAATCGCCCCGGTGAAGAACGCGCTCTTCATCCTCGCGGGAATCATCCTGATCGCCGTCGGGCTGGGACTCTACCTGTTCCGCAACGATTCAAGGGCCTCCGTTTCTCCACCGCCGATCGTGGAGCCCGATATCCCCCCCGATCCCCGGCCGCCCGCGCCCGTATTTCACCCTTGGAACGGATTCCCCGTCGGCTCCTGGGCCGTGGTACAGACCAGCCAAGTCCGGGACAACGTCTCGACGACGACCCGGGAGAAGTACACCGTCGCCGAGATCCGGCCGGATGGTCCGGTCCTCGGCTTCCGCAAGGCGGTCGGCGATACCTTCGAAGAACCGGGGGCGTTGCTGAAGCCCAACTGCGGTTCGCTCGTGGAGGCCCAGACCCAGTGGAAGGCCTCCGAGCCGACGACGGAGAAGCTCGAGATCGGCGGCAAGCCCCAGGAATGCCGGGTGACCGTGTATTTCTACGAGAACCCGGAAAAGAAGATCCTCAACCGGGTCGCGGTATGGCGGTCGACCGTGATCAAGGTCCCCTACCGCCAGCTCCAGCGCAACGGTCCCGACGTGGCGCTTCCGCCCGACGTCCTCCGGATCGAATTCCATGTCCAGGCCGACGACCAGTACCAGAAGTACGACTTCCGCGTCACCAGCCTCGAGGCCCCGATCAAGGTCGGTGATCGCGACATACCCTGCGTCGTCGAGGAAGGCACCGTGGACGTGCTCCGCAAGGGAGTCGCCACGAAGGGGAGGCTCAAACGGTGGCTCTCCGACGCCGTCCCCGGCCGCGTCGTCAAGTCCGAGTACGCCGGCGAAGAGGCGGGGAAACCTGTCGAGCGGACCGAGACGATGCTGAGTTTTGAAGTGAAGAAGTAGAAGCCCGCATCAGGCACCAGGCATCAGGCGTCCCACATCCGGATTCCTACTTCCGGCCGACCGCTCCGGCAATCCAGAATCGAGAATCTCCCCCGTAGCCCGCATGACGCATTTCGCATAATGCATTACGGGTCCGGCATCCGGCAATCCAGAATCGAGAATCCGCAATCTCCTTCGTTTTCCCCTTGACTCTCGTCCCTTAAATAAGTAAATGCTCACTCAGCAAGAAAACGGAGATCGCGGCATGACGGCGGTCGCGGCGCGGAGGTTCCGGCTCCCCACGGCGGAGCGGCGCGAGCAGATCGTCGGGGCCGCGATGCGCTGCTTCGCGGAGCGGGGCTTCGAGGGGACCACGACCCGCATGCTCGCGCGGGCGGCGGGCGTGAGCGAGGGGCTCATCTTCCGCCACTTCCCCACCAAGCGCTCCCTCTACCGGGCCATCATCGCGCGGCGGATCGCGGAATCCCCCGCCGGAATGATGCCGGTGGAAGCGGCCGCGCGGGGCGATGACCGCGCCGTCCTCGCCTCCATCGCCTCGTCCCTCGTCACCCGCGTCAGGCGCGACCCCTCGTTCATGAGGCTCATGTTCTTCAGCGCCCTCGAGGGGGCCCCCCTCTCCCGCATGTTTTACCAGGCGCGCGTCCGGCGGGTCCGGAGCTTCCTGGCGTCGTACCTCGAGCGCCGGATGAAAGAGGGCGCCTTGCGGAAGGTCGACCCGATCGCCGCGGCGGGCGCTTTCATGGGCATGGTCGCCAACTACGTCCAGCAGAAGCATCTGTTCCGGGTTCCGGTCGCCCGCCTGGCGCCGGACGACCTCGTGAAGACGTGGGTCGACCTCTTCATGAAGGGGCTCCGCCGATGAGAAGGACCGCGGCCCTGATGGCGCTCCTGGCCGCGGGATGCGCCGACTACGACCGCGACGCCCGCGAGCGCATCGCCCCCCTCCTTCTCGAGCACCGGGAGCGCCTCGAGGGCTCCGACGCGGAGAAGGCGCACGCGCGGGTCACGCAGGAGCTCCGCGCCAAGCCGGCGTGGACCGTCGGTGACTGCATCGAGCTCGCC
>DATHFI010000354.1:0-5506 GCA_035490275.1 Planctomycetota bacterium | reverse complement strand
GCCACTCCCTGGCCCTTCGCGATCTGGCGCTGGATAGCCAGGAACGACGCCGCGTCCAGCGCGGCCCACGAGAGCAGGAGATCGACTTTCGCGCCGTCAATCTCGCCCCGCACGCGGATGTCCTCGCGGGAGATGTCGACGATCTCCGCCCCCTTGATGGACTTCCCGCCGCGCAAGGTGATGTCCGACCTCGCTCCCGCGAGCTTGGTTTTCCCGGTCGCGAAGCGCTTGGCGTCGGCGGCCGCCCCATCCTCGAGCCGCTTCAGGGCGGCGGCCATCGCGGGGAGCGCCGGAGCCTCGGGCGCGGGCTCCGCGCCCTCCGAGGGGCCCTCGGGCGATCCGACATCCGTGTCCGATTCCTTGATGAGCCGCGCGATCTCGTCCTTGCGGAGCTTCACGAACTCGGTCCACCCGTAATTCTCCGCGAGCCGCTTCAGCTTTCCGCGCGCGGAGACGGGACGCCCTTCGGCGATCAGCTGGCGCGCCTCCTCGTACATCTTCTTCGCCTCGCGCTCCTGCTCCTCGAGGTACCGCTTGCGGCGCGCCTCCACTTCGGCGTCCGATTCCGGCTCCGCAGGCCCGGCCTCCGTCGGGGTCTCGGGAGGCGGCGCGGTCGGAGGCGCCACGCGAGGCTTGCCTTGCGGGATGTACGGCGGCGGTTCCGGTCTCGACGCCGCCGGACGCGGCGGCGGGACTTCCGACGGAGTGGTCTTCCGGGTGAGGACGAACGCCGTGATCGCGATAACCGCGCAGGCCAGCGCGAGCGACGCGCCGATGGCGGGGTGCGATCGGCGCGGGGGCGCCGCGATCTCCCCTTCCGCAGGCACCCGAATGATTTTCACGCGGCGGGCGGGCGAAGGGGTCGGCGTCGGGTCGACCAGCCGGCGCCCGCTCCGGGTGGGAGGACCGGCGGCCACGCCCTGGTCGACGGCCAGCGATCCCGCGCTCCGCGCGTAGAAGAGCGATGCCAATGTCCGGGACGCGGTCTCGAGGCGTCGGCGCGCCTCCTCGCTGACATGCTCCAGGGCCCCGACATCCGCCGCGGAAGCCGGCCGCGGTTTCAATTCGGGATGAACGACGCCGAGCTTGCGCATTCCACCGACGATTCGAGAAGCCCGGCCGGTCTCGACCCATCCGGCCTCGACGACCACGTCGGCGAGCGTCTTGATGACCCCCAGCTCGCCGAGGATCTTCTGGACCTTCACGCCGAGATTCACCTGGTCGGGGGTGAGGACCTCCTCTTTGACCGCGGCTCCGGCGAAGGCGATGTCGTGCGGCGTGGCCATCTTTACTCGGGGGATTCTACAGGTCGCGGGGGAACGGGAGCCAAGGCAATCATTGTGATGAGGACCGCTATCCGCAGTCCGCCGTCCGCTTTCCGCGGCCCTACTTGTTGAGCCGCTCGCGGAACTTGTCGCGCAGCCGGGTGTGGCGCGTCTCGAGGGATTGGGGTTTGCCGTCGATGAAGACCGCGACCACGTCGGTGATGACCTCGAGCGGATCGCCCGTGGTCAGGATCAGGTCTCCCGCCTTGCCAGGGCCCAGGCTCCCGATGCGGTCCGCGACTCCGAGGATCTGGGCGGGATAGAGCGTGATCGCCTTGAGCGCCTCTTCGCGCGGAAGTCCGTGGGCGGCCGCCATGGCCGCGTGATAGGGCAGGTTGCGGGCGTTCGACGAGTCGCCCGACCGGATCGCGAACTTGACGCCCGCCTTGTGGAGCCGGGCCGCGCACGCGTAGGGAGAATCGTACGGGTCGTATCGGTCGGGCGGCAGCCGGAAGACGGGCCCCACCAGCACGGGCACCTTCCGTTCGGCGAGGAAGGAGGCGACCTTCCACGCCTGTCCGCCTCCCGCGATCACCGGGCGCAGACCGAACTCTTCGGCGAATCGGACGGCGGCCCGAATGTCGTCCGCGGCATCGGCGTTGAAGAAAACCGGGCGATCCCCGCGCAGGGACGGAACCATCGCCTCGAGCAGGAGGTCCCGCTCGGGCGGCGGAAGAGCTCCCCGCTTCGCCGCGTCGACCCGCGCCGCGAACCGCTTCGCGCGCCCGAAGAACTCGCGAAGGTCCCGCAGGCGGGTGTCTTCCTTCACCGGCGTCTTGTCGTCCGGATCCCGCTCGGGCTTCCGGATCGGCGGGAAGTTGACGACGAGTCCCAGCGGATCTTTCACGAGCATGTCGCGCGGCACCCAGCCCGCGAGGTGGATCAGGGCCGCCTGCCCCGCCACCAGGCCGCCCCACTGGCCCGTGAAGACGGTCGTGAGGCCGTTCGCGCGGGCGACCGGCACGTACTCCGAATGGGGATTGAGCGCGGTCGAGGCGAAAAGGTCCGGTTGGAACGTACCGATCTCCGATTCGTCGCGCGTCCCGTACACGGACCCGATCTCCGTCAGCCCGATCGCGGTCCCCGCGTCGATCAATCCCGGATACGCCGACAGCCCCGTGCCGTCGACGACGGTCGCGCCCTCCGGGGCCGGCGCCGTTCCGATCGACTCGATCCTGCCGCCCTTGAGGACCACGGTGCCCGAGGGAATGGAAGGTCCGTCGACCGGGACGACGGCGACATTGGTGATGGCGTACGTGTCGGCCTTCGGAATCGACAGGGGCGCCCGGCGCGGACGCGTCGCCGGCGCGAATCCCGCCGTCGCGAGATTCGGGACCGTCCGCCGCTCGAAGACGACCTCGCCGTCGACGAGCGTCATCACGCACCGGCTGTAGGGCGAGAGCGGATGCCCGTTGAAGACCGCCAGGTCCGCGTCCTTCCCCTGCTCGATCGTGCCGACGCGCGACGCGATGCCGAGCTGGCGCGCGGGATTGAGCGTGATCATCCGGAGCGCGTCGAGCTCGGAGACGCCGCCGTATTTCACCGCTTTCGCGGCCTCGATGTAGAGATGGCGGATCAGCTCATCGCTGTCCGAGTTGAGCGAGACGACGACGCCCGCCTCGGCCATGAGCGCGGCGTTGTACGGGATCGCGTCGTACGCCTCGATCTTGAATCCCCACCAGTCGCTGAAGGTGGAGGCGCCCGCGCCGTGGGCGGCGATTTCCGGCCCGATCTTGTAGCCCTCGAGCACGTGCTGGAGCGTCGAGATCCGGAATCCGAAATCTTCCGCGAGCTTCATCACCATCAGGATCTCGTCGGCCCGGTAGCAGTGGCAGTGGACGCGGACCTCCCCCGCGAGGACGCCCGCGAGGGACTCGAGCCGCAAGTCGCGCCGGGGCGGGTCGGGGCTCTCCCCGGCGGCCCGGCGCTTTCCATACTCCTCCCACTGCCGGCGGTACTCCTGCGCCTCGGTGAAAGCCCGGCGCATGGCGGCCTCGACCCCGGGGCGGGTGTTCGGAAACCGGGTCCCCCGATTCCCCCAGTTGGACTGTTTCGGGTTTTCGCCGAGCGCAAACTTGATCCCGGGCGGCGCGCCCTCGAAGAGCAGCTTCGCCGGCGGCGCCTTGTACCTCATCTTGATGACGGCGTTCTGGCCGCCGATGGCGTTCGCGCTCCCGTGGAGGATGTTGGCCGTGGTGACGCCCCCGGCCGCGGCGCGCCAGATCGCCACGTCCGTCGGCTGGAGGACGTCGCGGACCCGGACCTCGGCCGTGACCGACTGGGTCGCCTCGTTCAGCCCCCCGTCGACCGCGATGTGCGAGTGGCAATCGATGATGCCGGGCATGACGGTCAGCCCCGTGGCGTCGATCGAGACGACCCCCGCGGGCGCCGCCACGTCCTTCCCTACCGCGGCGATTTTCCCGTCCCGGATGAGGACGGACCCCTTGTCGATCGTCCCCGCCGGGCCGAGCGTCAGGATCGAGGCGTTCCGGAGGATCGCGTTGCCGCCCGTCTTCGTCGCGGGAACGCGGTCGGCGTCCGTCTCGACGTCCGCGTCCGTGACGTCCGACAGTTTCGCGGGCTCCTGCGCGCCAAGGGGCATCGCCAGGCCGAGCAGGAGGATCCACCGGAGCGGATTCATTGCGGCTTCCTGCCCTTCCACGGGAGATCGTCGCCGTAGGGACCGGAGAGTTTTCCCTCCATCGCCCCCTCCTTCAGCTCCCCGCGGATTTCGAGTTCGGTCGCCTCTCCCTCCACGGTGATCCGGACGAAGAGGGTGAAGGTCCGGCCCGTGACCCGGCCGACGGTGACCGCACCGTCGCCGAAATTGGAGGCGGTGATGACGCCGGAGAGGTCGCGTCCCTTCTGCGCCAGGGCGGCCGAGATCTTCAGCGGCCCCGCGTCGCTTTTTTCCACGGTCAAATTCCAGACGCCGTTCAGGTCAATCTCGGGCGCGGGATCCCCCTTGGCTTCGGGCTCGAGGTCGAACTTCAACCCGTCCGCGAAGATGAATCTCGCGCGCGCGTCGGGCGCGCCGAGCGAGGCCGTGAGCACGGTCACGTTCGCCGGCCGGCCCGGCGCGAGCTTTCCGTACGCGCCATCCGCGCACAGGATCGCGGCCGGCGTCGACGTCAGCGCCCGGAGGGCCGCGTCCCGCGGGAGACCCCGCGAGACGAGCTTTGCGACCTGGCGCAGCGCCGCCGACGGGTCCTCGAGACCCGCGGTCGAGAAGGCGAAAGGGACGCCCGCCTCGTGGAGGGTGATGGCTCCCCTCACGCGCCGCTCCCACTCGCGTTTCTCGTCCTCGTACTGCCTGCGAGGCTTGGGAATCTCCTCGGGCTCTCCCTCTTTTCTTGGCCCGGCCGGAGGTTTCGCCGGCCTCTTGGGCTCGCGGGGAAACTTGAGGCTCAGGATCGCGGGCACGCCGGCCGCTTTGAGCCGGTCCGACATGAGGCCCGCCTCCCGGCCGCCCGTGATTACGAGGTCGAGCTTGTATTCCGCCGCCAGCGCGAGCGCCCGGTCGATCTCGCCCGCGGTATTCGCCTCCATGAAGAGCGGGACCTGTCGGTCCAGGAGCGGCCACAGGGACTCGAGGGACGGGTCCGCGGGCGGACGAGGGCGCCCGGCCGGTTCCTTGTCGTAGCGGACCTTGAGTTCCCGCAGCCGTTGCGCGTCGAGGAAGACCTGGCGCAGGTGGGCCATGAATCCCATCGAGACCGAGGGATATCCGTCGCCGTACGTCCGAAAGGACCCTGCCATCCCGGTCCGGGCGCGCACGATGATCTCGCGGCGCGTGCCGCCATTCAGCGAAACCAGGGCCGCCGAACCCCCGAGAAACTCCTCCTGCGCCGCGACGTGGGCCGCGGAGAACCCGCCTCGGTGATGCTTGCGGAGATCCTCCTCGCCGAAGACGAGCGTTTCCGCCGCGCGGAATTCGGGCCGGATCCCCTTGCGGTTGGCGCTCTCCATCCCCCCGAGAACTTCCGCGGTAAAATCGGCGGGCGTCGCCTCGGCCTTCTTGCGCTCTTCGGGGGTGCGTTTCGTCTCGCCCAGCCCGGCGGAGGTCAGGCCATCCAGGAATCCCGGGTAGACGTACAGGCCGGTTCCGTCGAGGACTTCGGCATCGGGCGGGAGGGCGACATCGACGCCGACCGCCTCGACAAATCCCCCGCGGAGAACGA